>CALGEF010000185.1 GCA_937881755.1 uncultured Acidobacteriota bacterium | reverse complement strand
CATAACCATCATCCTTACTTAAGTTGATGGTCTCCGACAAACTCGGGGCGATTCAATTCGCCGCCGTCCATGCCTCGGTCTGCAACCATTTCAACTCGGAGCGCAGCCTCACTTCCCGAACGACTTTCAAGCTGAACTGCGCCGCCGCTCTCGCCGAGTGGCGTGGTCTCTGCGTGAACTGACGAGGAGGGGGCCCACAAACTGAAACGCGTTCGAGTTGGTCTCACAGCACTGGTCAAAGGCTTTCCACGATGCACACCTCTTGCCCTACCAGCGCGATCTCGCCTTCTGCAACAAGGATTTCCAGAAGGCGGCCGTCGCCGGGAGCCTCGACTTCGTTGGTCACCTTCTCGGTTTCGACATCGTAGAGCGCATCGCCTGCCTTGAAGGAATCCCCGACAGTGAGGTGCCACGCAATGATCGTGCCCTCCTCCATGTTCATGCCAACGCGGGCCAGTTTCAGCTTCACTTTCATTGCGTTCTCCTTGCAGTCGTTGCCCGCAGCAGGTCACGCGCGGCATCGACGATGCGCTCCGCACTTGGCAGGAGCGGCCGTTCCGAGGCCGGAGCGTACGGCATAGAAGTATCCGGCACCGTCACGCGGCGAATCGGCGCGCGTAGCGTGGCAAACCCTCTATCGGCAACGATCGCGGCGATCTGGCTGGCGGCAGAGCACGAATCGCGACTTTCATCCACCACGATCAACCGCCCGGTTCTTGCCACCGAGCCGAGGATCGCCACCTGGTCCAGCGGCACCAGGGTCCGTACGTCGAGCACGTCCGCGGCGATCCCCTCGGCGGCCAAGGTCTTCGCCGCCTGCACGGTCATCTTGACGCAGGACCCCATGGTGACCAGCGTCACATCATCCCCGCTGGACAAATGGTTTGCGACCCCGAACGGCACGGTTACGTCGTCCTCGGGAACGTCGCCCATTTCGCCCCCCCGGCCGCCGGGCTCAAGAAAGAACACCGGGTCATTGCCGCGAATGGCCGATTTCAGCAATCCCTTGGCGTCGGCGGGGTGGGCTGGCACCGCGACCTTGATGCCACCGAGGTTCATCAGCAGGGGATAGGGCGTGTCCGAATGCTGCGCTGCCGTCGAACGCCCGCCGCCATAACTGGCAATGACTGTGATCGGCAACGAGACCTGCCCGCCGGTCATCAGCCGCATCTTGGCCATCTGGTTGGCGATGGCGTCAAAGCCCGTGTAGATGAAATTGGCGAACATCATATGCAGCACGATCCGATATCCCGAGGCCGCGGCACCCACCGCCATGCCGGTCAGCGTCGCCTCGGAAATCGGGGTGTTGCGTACGCGGTCGGGCCCGAAGGCGGCGTGAAGGCCGCGCGTATCCCCGAAGATGCTGGCCTCGACGTCCTCACCGATCAGGATGACCTTGGGGTCGCGAGTCATTTCCTCGAACAGCGCCTCGTTGATGGCCTGAATGAACCTTTTCCGGACCATCACGCGTTTCCTTCCCGATCGACGAACATCAAACGACCGGCCGCATCCCCGGCGGGCGCGGTTCCCTGCAGCCCGGCCTCTGCGGCCTCGGTCACCGCTTGTGTCACCTCGGCGTCCATTCGTGCCAGATCAGCGGCGCTGGCGTGGCCCGCAGCCTCGATCGCACGCGCCGAAATCAATAGCGGGTCCTTTTGCAGCCATTCGGTTAACTCACCGGCCGGGCGGTAAGGCGCGTCCAGGACCAGCGGCTCGGCCGAGAAATGGCCGGAATGACGATAGGTCCGCGCTTCGAGAAAGACCGGGCCGCGGCCTGCGCGGACATGATCTGTCGCCCACAACGCCGCCTGCCAGACTGCCGCCACATCGTTGCCGTCGACATTGCGGACCGGCACGCCAAAGGGCCGCGCACGGTCGGCGATGAGGCCGCTGGTGACGGTGTTCGAGGGCGAGAACTCCGAATAGCCGTTGTTCTCACACACAAAAAGCAGCGGCAGGCACCAGAGCGACGCGATGTTCAGGCACTCCATCAGCACACCCTGATTGGCAGCCCCATCGCCGAAATAGCACGCAGCCAGACGGTCACTGCCGTCGAGCTTGATCGCGAAGGCGGCCCCGGTCGCAATGGCGAGACCGGCGCCGACGATGCCATTCGCGCCAAGAATGCCTTTCGAGACATCAGCCACATGCATCGAGCCGCCCATGCCGCCGCACACCCCTTCGGCCATGCCATAGATTTCGGCAAACATGGCCTGCGGATCGCCGCCCTTGGCCAGGAAATGTCCGTGGCCCCTGTGGGTCGATGTGATCTTGTCGCCGTCATCCAGATGGGCCGAAAGCCCGACGGGTACCGCCTCCTGCCCTGTGGACAGGTGCACCTGGCCCGGCGTGTTGCCGGCCTTCACGTCACGCTCCAGCCGTTCTTCGCAACGGCGAATGAGCAACATCTGGCGGTGCATGGCGATCAAGGTCGCCGCGTCGGGCTTGTCATTGGGCCGCGCGTAAGACATCACATCGCCTCCAGCAGCAGGGTGCCATAGTCGTCAGCGCCGGTCGGGCGCGGGTTCGTCAGTGTCAGGTGATCCTTGGCGGCCTTGACGGCGATCGACGGCAGGTCCGCCGAGTGCACGCCCAGGGCCGAAAGGGTCTGCGGCAAGCCCAGGTCACCGACAAGATCGCTAAGCCACCGCTCCAGCGGGCGCCCGTCCCCCGTCGCCTGCTCCAGCCGGGCGATGCGGTCCTCGCTGAAGGGACGGTTCCAGGCAACGACATGGGGCAACAGGATGCCGATCAGCGTGCCGTGGTGATAATGCGCCTCGCCCAGTGGCGTGGCCATCGCGTGCGCGGCACCAAGCCCCTTCTGCAGCGCCATCCCGCCCTCAAGCGCGCCCATCATCATCTCGCGGCGCGCCTCGCGGTCGCTGCCGACTTCGGTCGCGCGCCGCAGCGAACGCGCTGTCCGCGCCACGGCATCCAGAGCGATCGCATCGGCCGGCGGGTTGTAGCTGGGACTGAGAAAGCTCTCTATTCCATGCGACAAGGCGTCGATGCCCGTCGCCGCCGTCAGTCGCGGAGGCAGGCTCAGGGTCAACCCCGGGTCGGC
>CALGEF010000184.1 GCA_937881755.1 uncultured Acidobacteriota bacterium | reverse complement strand
TTCGGCCAGGCCACCGCCGACCAGCCCTTTCTGCCGAGGATCTTGTGCCAGGCGAGGAACTGCTCGCGGCTGAGATCCTCGCGGGTCCCCATGTTCATGAGTTCCTTGGGATAATTGTCGCGGATGAACGCGCGCACTTCGTCGCGGAAGGCGTTTTCTTCAGGCGTGAAATCAAGATTCATGGTCGGTGGTCCTTCGGTGCCTCTGGATGGCTATTGGCATCTCTATGTCAGTCAAAACCGTGCACTGGCAAGGTGACGTGCACGTAAACGTAAAGAATGCCGCACTGACCCGGCGTCATGCAGCGGCAGGCCTGGCAATGAAGGGCGCGCAGGCCGTCTTGAGCACGCCGATCGCCGTCGCAGATCCGAGCCCGCCTCCGGTCTGGAACTGCAACTGGAGGAGCGGCGCCAGCCCGATCCGCTCGAGCGCCGCTTCGTGCGCGGGGCGCTGCGTGATGTGCGACGCGAGGCAGTGGCTGACCGCCACGTTCGAGACGGCGTGCACCACGCCGGCCGCAATGGTCGTTGCGAACCCGTCAAGCACGACCGGAATGCTCTGCTGGCGCGCCGCGATGATCGCCCCGACACAGGCCGCCAGTTCCCGACCGCCGAGGCAGCGCAGCGCGTCCAGCGGGTCCGACAGGTGCCCCCGGTGCAGCCGCAGCGCTTCACTGACCAGGGTGCTGCGCTTTTCGGACAGGCTGGCCGGCGTCTGGGCGCTCGGGCGCACCCAATAGTCGGGCGAGCCGCCATACAGCGCGCAGGCCACGGCCGCCGCTGCGGTGCCGACCCCGGCGCCGGAGACAGCAATCGCCAGCAGGTCCGGCTTGTCCTCGACCGCTTCAAATCCGTACGCGATGGTCGCGGCGCATTCGCGCTCGGTCATCGCCGCTTCCTTCGCGATGCTCGGCGTCGGCCGGTCAAGCGCCAGTTCGAACACGCGCACCGTCGCTCCGGCCTGCGCGGCGATGGCAGACAGCGGCGCGCGCCCCTGCGCCAGGGCATCAATATGCGCCCGGGTGTCGGAGTTGCTGGAGAGCGATACACCCTGCTCCACAATCCCGTGCGAGCCGGCAAAGATCGCCAGCGTCGGCTTCTCGATCCGCGGCGGGAACCGGCGTTGCCAGCGCGCCAGCCACTCGGCGGCCTCGCCAAGCCGGCCAAAGTCGCCCTCCCGCCCCATGCCCAAGAGGGCTTCACGCACCCTTTTGCCGGAGGCCATATCGGCCTCAACCGGCTTCAGAATCAGGTCGCGAACATCCGAAAGGGGGGATTTCTGGGCCGCAGGATCGCTCAAGACTGGTCACTCCGTGCGCAAATCATCTGCGCGGCATTTAAGGTATCAAAGATTTGAGGGCCTGTCCGGCAAGGATTTATTACGCGATCTGTGCAAGACTTGCCGGAGTCCACCAATCGGTATCTGCTATAGCCATGCCCACCCCGCCGATAAAGAGCCCTTGTATCAAGGTTTGCGCCGTTGACGGCCAGACGGGGTATTGCCTCGGCTGCGCCCGCACGCTGCCGGAAATCGGCCGCTGGGTTCAGATGGGCCCGGAAGGCCGGGACATGGTCATCGCCAGCCTCCCCGGCCGGATCGCCCGGCTTGAACAGATGGGAAAACGCTGACGCATGGCCCTGCGTAACCTGTTCTTCGTCATGCTCACGGCCATCACCATTGCAATGGTGATCGCGTTCGGCGTGGCGCCCCGCCTCCAGGAGCGGGCCGACGCGCCGGCTCCCGTGACCGTGGCGGTTGCCACCCCCGAGCCCGTGCCCTCTGCCGGTTCCAGGGCCGCCTTCATCGACCGCGAAGACGATGGCCATTTCTGGGCGCGGGCCGATGTCAGTGGCACACAGGTCAAGTTCATGGTCGACACCGGCGCGAGCATCGTCGCGCTGACCTATTTCGACGCCCAGCGTCTTGGCCTGGAACCGGAAGAACTCGACTTCGATTCCGAAATCCGCACTGCGGGCGGCGTCACCTATGGCGCACCCGTCACGCTGGAGAGCATCCGCGTCGGCAAGGTCAAGATCGAAAACGTCAACGCCGTCATCCTGCGCACGGAGCTGGAGCAATCCCTGCTCGGCATGACCTTCCTCGGAGAACTCCACTCCTATGAAGTCCGCCAGGGGCAGATGATCATACGCCAGTGATCGGCCTGCCATCGAGGCCCTTGCCGACCCCGATCTCCCAGGCGAAGCGCACATCGTCTCCCGCCCAGCGCGCATAAGCGACCCGGCCTTCGAGGCCCGACGCCTTCATCAGGGCTCGGTACCAGGTCTCGACCCCGGCATCGAGCTTGCGTGGATGCACGCCCCAGAGCAGGCAGGCCTGGCGCACGCGGTCCTCTTCGATAGATCCATAGAGGATCGGCGTTTTGCCGCGCACCCGGGAGAAGCGTGCCAGCCGCTCGAAGGCGCCGGTGCGCAGCGCCAGCGCCGTTGCGCCTTCGGCCTCCGCCATGGCGAGCGAAGTCTGCGCCACCACATCGATGGCCGTGCGCGCGGGCTCGTCGCCGTCGAACTGCAGCATCGACCGGCGGTAATCCTCGGCATTCTCGGTTGCCCGGATGATCCGCGACATGATCGCCACGGCGGTCGCCGGATGGCGCCCCACGGCGGTTTCGGCCGACAGCATGACCGCGTCGGCCCCCTGGTAGATCGCCGTTGCCACATCCGAAGCTTCAGCTCTTGTCGGCGCCGAATTCTCGATCATCGACTCCAGCATCTGTGTCGCAACGATCACCGGCCGCCCCGCCGCCCGCGCCGCCCGGATGATGCGCCGCTGGATCACCGGCACTTCTTCCGGCGGATATTCCACGCCGAGATCGCCCCGCGCCACCATCACCCCGTCCGAGGCGTGGATGATCTCGCGCAGCTCGCCCAGCGCGGCGGGCTTCTCCAGCTTTGCGATCAGCGGCGCCCGGCCATTGATGATCGCCTTGGTCATCGCAATGTCAGCCACCGACTGAACGAAGGACAGCGCCACAAGATCGACCCCGATCGAGAGTGCGAATTCAAGATCCGCCCTGTCCTTGTCGGTCAGCGCTTTCACCGGCAGCGCCTTGCCGCGCACGGTGAAGCCCTTCTTGTCGGAAATCCTGCCCGGCACATCGGCTCGCACACGCGGCGCCTTGCCAGCCGCGGTGACCGTGAAGATCAGCTTGCCATCATCGACAAGGATCGTGTCGCCGACTTCCAGCTGGTCGAGGATCGCCTTATGCGGCACCGGAATGGTTTCGGACGCGTCTGTGCTCTCGGCGGCAACGAGCGGGTACTCGCCCTTCCACGACACTTTCATCTCGCCGCCCGGAAAGCTGCCGACACGCACTTTCGGACCCTGCAGGTCCGCCAGCGCGGCCAGCGGCCGGCCGACCAGCGCCTCGACCTTGCGGACGATCTCCAGCGTCGCGCGGTGATCCTCGTGGCTGCCATGCGAAAAGTTGAGCCGGAACACATCGGCGCCCGCCTCCGCCAGCGCACGGATTTCCTTCAGCGTCCGGCTGCGCGGCCCCAGGGTCGCAACGATCTTGGCATTCTCGGCCCGAAGGCGCCGTGTCGGCATGAGATACTCCGTTCTGACAAGGATGTCAGCGACGTGCCATATAGCGACTCGGGTCGAGGTCGCTAGGCTTGGAATAAGCCGCTTCAGTTCCCGCCACGGCGCGCGCCGG
>CALGEF010000183.1 GCA_937881755.1 uncultured Acidobacteriota bacterium | reverse complement strand
TGCAAGAAAACAGATCGGCGTCACCACCGGCTACGACCCCGCCTATGTTACGCTCGCCTATCCGGGCGGGGACATCCCGCGCGAGACCGGCGTCTGCACCGATGTCGTGATCCGCGCTTACCGTGACGCCTTCAATGTCGACCTGCAGATGCTGGTGCATGAAGACATGAAGGCTGCTTTTGCCAGCTATCCGAAAACCTGGGGCCTGACGCGCGCCGACAGGAATATCGACCATCGCCGCGTGCCCAACCTCGAACGCTATTTACAGCGCCGGGGCGTTGAGCGCGACGCCCCCGGCACCCGCGACGACTGGCAGGACGGTGACCTCGTCACCCTGCGCCTCGGCGGCCGCCTGCCCCACATCGCGATCTTTTCGGGCCATAATCCGCTGACGGGCGCGGCCATGTTCATCCACAATATCGGCGGCGGCACGCGCGAGGATTATCTGAATGCGGACTATGATTCGCCGAGGCGATTCAGGTTCGCTCCGCCCCAGGTGTGAGGCCTACTCATCATCCCGCCAGGTATGCATCGGCTGCTGCGGCAGCCGCGTTTCGCCGCGCAGTCTGCGCACGGCGGCCTGGATGGCTTCGCGGTCGAAGGCTTCGGGGTCGGCTTCAGGTTCCGGGGCGCGGGTGTAGGCGAAAACGCTGAGGCCGCCTTCGGTTTCGTCGTCTTCATCGCTATCGTCCGCAACCAGCGCCGCAGCGGGTTGCGCCGAAGCCGGAGCAACGGCCTCCTCGCCCATGAAGTCGGTGACGAAGGCTTCAACGTCCTCGACATTGCCGATTTCACCGATCAGCATGTCCTCTTCCGACAGGGCTTCCTCGTCCGGCATCTGGAAGCCGGACGGAATCACGTCAGTGAGCAGGCCTTCGGCTTCGAGGTCTGCCTTGCCGGGCAGCGTGTCGAGGCTTTCCATCCCGAAATGTTCGAGGAACTTGTCGGTGGTGGCGTAGGTGATCGGCAGTCCCGGTGTCTTGCGGCGGCCGCGCACGCGCACCCAGCCGGTTTCCAGCAGCGTATCGATCACCGATTTCGCCACCGCGACGCCGCGCACGGCTTCAATCTCGGCGCGCGTCACCGGCTGGCCGTAGGCGATGATCGCCATCGTCTCCAGCGCTGCCTGGCCGAGCTTTTTCTGAACCTGGCGTTCTTCGACGAAGAGGTAGGACAGATCCTGCGCCGTCTGGAAACGCCACTTGCCGGCCACTTCCACCAGGTTCACGCCGCGCTTGGCATAGACCGCGCGCAGCGCCATCAGCACTTCGCCCGCCTCAATGCCCTGCGGCAGGATTTCGGCAACCTGCTCGGCAGACAGAGGTTCCCCGGCCGCGAACAGAACAGCCTCGGCCCGGCGCACGCCCTCCGCAAGGGCCGCATCGCGCCCGCCCAGCAGGTCTGCCTCGGCGCGGGCCTGAGCCTCGGACAGCTGGCTGATTGCATCGCGGCGGTTGTCGGCCATGTCATGGGTCATCTTGAATATCTCAGACGGTTGCATCGATCTCCTCCCCGGCGCGGGCCGCGTTGCGAAGATAGATGGGCGAGAAATGAGCGTCCTGGCGCATGTCGACCTCGCCGTCGCGCGTCATTTCAAGGGCGGCGGAGAAGACGCTGGCGGTGACCGAGCGACCCGGCAGTTCCGGCGTATTCTCGCACAGTGCCGCGCGGATATCATCGAGGCTCGACCAGTTCTCGAGTTGCTGGCGCAGGCCCCGTAATGTGCTGCGCGCCTGTTCCAGCGCCATCACGGGCCGTTTCTCGATCCGGTGCGGCGCTTCCTTTTCCTTCCGGTCCCGGATGAAACCGAAGGCGGAGGTCAGATCGTAAAGGGTCGCCGTGAACTCGGTAAGCCTGACGACTTTCGGCTGCACAGGCGCGCCGCGCAGGAACACGACATTGTTCAGCACCGGGCCAGCCTCAAGTTCGCGCACGGCTTCGCGCATTGCGCCGAGACGCTTGAGGCGGAAGGCGAGCCGGGCGGCCATCTCCTCGCCCGTCGGCTCATCATCGCCGGGCGCTTCCGGCTTCGGCAACAGAAGGCGCGACTTCATGAAGGCGAGCCAGGACGCCATCAGCAGGTAGTCCGCCGCCAGATCAATCCGCTTGCTGCGCGCGTCCTCGATGAATGTCATGTACTGCTCGGCGAGCTGCAGCATGGAAATCTGCAGCAGGTTCACCTTCTGGCGGCGCGCGAGTTCCAGCAGCAGGTGGAGCGGGCCTTCATAACCCGGCACATCTACCGAGAAGAGGTTGACGCCGTCAGCTTCGGCGACATCGGCCGACAGGGCATCAATGGAGATGGCCTCTGCGCTCACGCCATCGCCCCCAGTTGCGGAAAGAGTTCATGGAACCGGCGCCAGCCTCTTGCGGCCTCGAACGGTTCGGTGCGCCGCGCGACGGCGTCTGCCCTGCAGGCGCGGTCTTCGGCCTTTCCGGCGAGATGCGGAGCGGCCTCAGCCACTTCGGTCATCTCTGCCAGAATGGCAGCGGGGTCTTTCAGGAAGCCGGAGCAATGCAGCAGCACATCGCAGCCTGCCGCGATGGAGGCGTCTGCGCGCTCCGTCAGTGTGCCGCCCAAGGCCTTCATCCCCAGATCATCCGTCATCAGCAGGCCATCAAACCCGATTCGGCCGCGGATGACGTCCTGAATCATGATCCGCGACACGGTCGCGGCCCTGCCAGCGTCATAAGCGTCATAAGAGATATGGGCGGTCATCGCCATCGGAGCATCGGCGACCCGGGCAAAAGCATCAAAATCCTTCGAGAGCTCGTTATCACCGGCGGTGACGCGCGGCAGTTCGTAATGGCTGTCAGCGAAGGCGCGGCCGTGTCCGGGGATGTGCTTGATGACGCCTGCCACGCCTCCGGCAGCAAGGCCTTTCAGGGCGGCAGCGGCAAGATCTGCGATGCCGGCGGGTTCGGTGCCGAAAGCGCGGTCGCCGATGATGTCATGGGCGCCCGGAACCGGCAGGTCGACGACCGGCGCGCAATCGGCATGGACCGACAGGCCGGCGAGTTCGGAAGCGATCAGCCGGTGGCCGAGCCAGGCAGCCTCGCGGCCAAGCTCAGGGTCGCGGGCGTGGATCGCCGCGTAGTCGGCCCCGCGCGGGAACAACGGCCATTCAGGCGCCTTCAGGCGCGCAACGCGGCCGCCTTCCTGGTCGATGAAGATCAGTGTCTCGCGGCCAGTCGCCTCCCAGATGTCGGCGACCAGCCTGCGCACCTGCATCCGGCTCACGCAGGACCGGCCCATCAGGATCACGCCCCATGGGCCTTGCGCCCGCAACAGGGCCGCTTCGCCGGACGTCAGTTCCGGGCCGGATACGCTGAGAATGCAGGCTTTGACCACTATCCGTTCACCACGATGCAGTTGGCACCGGCCTCCTTGACCGCGTCACAGAAGGCCGAGGCCTCCGATCTGTCGGCAAAGGCCCCGACGCGCAACCGGTAAAATACACCCTCAGAGCCGAGGTCGGCGCGCTGGATCATTTTCGTGGCGCCATGGTACAATTCAGGGGCCGAAGCGGTCACCCGTTTCCACTGGGATTCGGCCGCTTCCTCCGAGCGCAGGGCGGCGATCTGCACGAGGTAGGCCCCCTCTGCCGCAAACGCGAAGCGCACGCGCGGGCCCTGCGGCGCCTCGAGAGCGACCGGCGGCGGCGGGGGAACAACTGCCCTGGCAGCAGGCGCCTGCCCGGTGACCACCCCGGCCGGCGGCGGGGTGTCCGTCAGGTCGGTGACCGGCTCCACGGGGCCGCGGCGCAGGGTCGTCGGCAGTCCGTCACTGACCGCACCGGCGCCCGCAAGTTCTGCGCCGGCAGGGGCAAGCCCGGCGGCGGGACCGCGTTCGGAAGCGTCCATCTCGTCAAAGAAGCGGATGTCGGTGTTTTCGACCACGGCGCCGCCGGCTTCGGCAGGGGCGGTCTTGATCGGCGTATCCTCGGCCAGCACGCTGGGCAGGCCCTCGCCTTCGGGGCGGACACCTTGCCGGTAGGTGTTCCAGACAACGGCGCCGAAGATCAGGAGCACGCCGATGGCCAGTGTCAGGATCAGAGGGCCGCGCGCGACCTCTTCTTCGCGGGCGTCAAACCCCCGATAGTCGTCGTCAAAGGGGGTATAGTCCTGGCCCTGTGAGCTTTGCCGGCCCATTGGTTGCTCCCTGAACAGATGCTGCGGTTAACAACTAGGCCGGTTTCCTTAACGAGCCTTGAACAGGGCCGTTCCGGGCCGTGACTGCCGGGATTTCCGGCTCAGGCGAGGCTGCGCGAATCGAACAGGCGGCGGTGCTCCTCGAGGGCGAAGGTGTCGGTCATGCCGGCAATGTAGTCGCACACGATCCGTGCCCGCAGCGCGTCCGGCGCAGGATCGGCCAGCCCGCCCCAGGGGGGCGGCAGGGTCTGGGGTTCGTTGAGGAACACCTCGAACAGGTCTGCCAGCACGCGCTTCGCCTTCGAGCGCATCCGGTTGACCCGGTAGTGCTTGTACATCCGGGCATAGAGGAAGGCGCGGAGGGCGCGTTGCGGCCCCTCCAGGGCTTCGGAAAACGCGATCAGCGGGACGGGCATCGCGCGTACATCGGCAGCGGTCTTCGGCTTGTGGCGCTTCACCCGCGCGCGGGTCTCGTCCACCAGGTCATTGATCCAGAGGCCAATCAGCCGGCGCACGGCTTCGTAGGTGACCATCCGGTCGTCGATGCCCGGAAACTCGATTCGCACGCCCCGGAACGCGTCGCCCACGACCGGCAGGTCCATCAGGTCCTCGACGGTGAACAGGCCGGCGGCGATGCCGTCATCAATGTCGTGGTTGTTGTAGGCGATATCGTCGGACAGGGCGGCAACCTGCGCTTCAGGGCCGGCAAACTGGTCAATCTCAAGGTCGACAAGGTGGGCAAAGTCCCGGAACGCTGCTGGCAGGTCGTTCAGGGTGGTGTCCGGACCGGTCAGCGGGCCGTTATGCTTGACGAGGCCCTCGAGGGTCTCCCAGCTCAGATTGAGCCCGTCGAACTGCGGATAGCGCCGCTCCAGCCGTGTGACGATGCGCAGCGACTGGGCGTTGTGGTCGAAACCGTCATAGGGCCTCATGCAGGCATCAAGCTGGTCTTCCCCGGCATGGCCGAAGGGGGGATGGCCGAGATCGTGGCAGAGGGCGAGGGTCTCGGCGAGGTCTTCGTCGAGGCCGAGCGTGCGGGCAATCGTGCGGGCGATCTGGGCGACTTCCAGCGTATGGGTCAGCCTCGTGCGGAAATGATCGCCCTCATGGGCCACAAAAACCTGGGTTTTCTGCTTCAGGCGGCGAAAAGCTGTCGCATGGATAATCCGGTCCCTGTCTCGCTGGAACGGCGTGCGGGTCGCAGAAGGCGCCTCTTCGAAGAAGCGTCCGCGGCTGTCTTCGCACCGGGTTGTGAACAAGGCTCTCTTTTCCATCGCGGTTTTAGTCCTTATGTTCGGCCCATGACCGACGTTTCTACACCGGATGTGACCCTGACAGCCTCGGCTGCGAAGCGGATTAATGCGATTCTCGCCAAACAGGACGGCGCGGCATTCCTGCGTGTGTCTGTTGAAGGTGGGGGGTGTTCGGGCTTTTCCTACAAGTTCGATTTTGCACCTCAGGCCAATGGCGACGACCTCGTGATCGAGCGCGATGGCGCCCGGGTACTGATTGACGAGATGAGCCTCGGGTTCCTCAAGGGATCGGAAATCGATTTTGCGAACGAACTGATCGGCGCCGCGTTCAGGATCAGGAACCCGAACGCGACTTCCGGATGCGGCTGCGGGACGAGTTTTTCGGTTTGACGCCGGGGCACCGCCTCCCCCGGACACACCGGGTCAGCTAGGGTTCCCGGAAACGAGGAGCCGCCATGACGACGCCAAAACCTTTCGCGATCCGTATTCCCGACGAAAAACTGGCCGCGATCCGCGCGCGGGTGGAAGCCTACAGCTGGTTTCCTGCCCCGGCGAACGAGCAGGATTTTGCCTATGGTATGGCGACACCGGTGATGCAGGACATCCAGCGCTACTGGCTGGAGACTTATGACTGGCGCGCCGCCGAGGCGGAGCTGAACCGCTGGCCGCAGTTCACGGCCGAGGTGGACGGGCAGGCCATTCACTTCGTTCATGTGGTGGGCGAAGCAAAAGGCAGGCGGCCGCTGCTGATTACGCACGGCTGGCCGGGGAGCGTCTACGAGTTCTGGCAGGCCATCGGGCCACTGGCTTTTCCATCCGAGCACGGAGGATGCGCGGAAGATGCGTTTGATCTCGTGATCCCGTCCCTGCCCGGCTATGGGTTTTCCGGCAAACCGGCCTCTCCGCTCGGCCAGCGGGCAACAGCTGCGCTGTGGGACAAGCTGATGCGCGACGTGCTCGGCTACCCGGCCTACCTCGCGCAGGGCGGCGACTGGGGCTCGATGGTGACGTCCTGGCTCGGCAAGAACCATGGAACGGCCGACGGCAAGGGCGGCTGCAGGGGCATCCACCTCAACATGATGGCGATGCGTCCGACACCGGCCCTTCCCCAGACTCCCGAGGAAACCGCGTGGCTGCAGCGCTCGCAGATGATGATGCAGATGGAGGGCGCCTACCTGATGCAGCAGGCGACCAAGCCGCAGACGCTGGCGATGGCGCTGATGGATTCGCCGATGGGCACGGCGGCGTGGATCCTCGAGAAGTTCCATGGCTGGAGCGATCTTCGTGAGCGCGGTCTCCTGGAGGTCTACACCCGCGACCAGCTGCTGACGAACGTGATGATCTATCTTGTGAACGACGCAATCGCGACGAGCGTCTGGTACTACAACGCCCTGTTCCAGGAGGGCGGCGCCAGCCTTCCCGAAGGCGAACGGTGCGAGACGCCGACGGCGTTTGCGAGTTATCCGGGTGAGGAATATATCCTCGCGCCGCCGCAGAGCTGGGCGAAGCGGGCCTACAATATCACGCGCTGGACGCAGCTGCCCAGGGGCGGCCATTTCGCAGCGATGGAAGTGCCGGAGATTTACGTGGCCGACGTGCGAGACTGGGCTCGCAGCGCGTGAAGCCTTGACGGATCAGTCACTCTCGCCGTGCCTGCGGGCGGCTTCGCGCAGGCGCGCAAAGATCGCGGCGGGGTCTTCCGGGGCTTCGGCTTCGTCCGGCTCGGGATAATCGTCAAAGAAGTCCTCTTCCCCGTCCGCCGCCCCGGCAACCGCCGGCGCCGCCCCGGCGGTCGCAGGCTTCGGTTCCGGCACCACGATTTCCGGCGCCACTATTTCCGGCACCTCGGTCACCAGGTCGTCTTCAAACCCGGCACGCAGCCTCCCGATCACGGTCTCGCCGCCAATCAGCGTCTGCCCCGGCCACACGAGAATGTTCAGGCTGGCGGGCAGATAAAGGTCGCACCAGCCGCCCAGCCGCCGGGTCCCGAACGCGCGGCCGAGACGCACGACATCCCCGGTCTCGACATCCAGCTCGATGCGCGGACCAAAACCGCCGGTCGACAGCGCAAGACCTGCCTGCTCGCCGGCGCTTTCAAACGACACATAGGCGCGCGTCAGCCCCTCATCGTCCGGACGCAGCGCCATTGGAACCGAAGGCTCGCCCTGCGCAAGCGTGATCAGGTCAACCCCGCCGGCAATCGGCGTGTAGAGCTTGTTGGTCGTCAGCGGCGAAGAGGTTATCCGTATCCGGACATAACTGCCCGGTGAGAGACGCAGCGCCGTGGGCGGCTCTTCGCCCTGGATGCTCAGCACCATCCCGTCACACGGCGCCACCACGCCGTCCGCGAGGTCCGGCGGAGAGCGGCGCGACCAGCGGCCCGCCGCCAGCGCCGCAACCATTGCGGCAAAGCCGATCCAGAACAGGGGGGCCCAGATCCAGCCCAGCAGCAGGGATGCCAGGAAAGCCGCCGCTGCTGCGGCCACGCCTTCCCAATCGAACACGACATTCAGCCACGGCATGGAGCGGCGCTCGATTTCATCCGGCATGACTTCGCTCCTTTCGCAGCCTCCTGGACTCAGGTCAGGGCCAGTGCAGCATCCGTGCTGCGCGCCTGCCTTTGCCACATATCAGCATATTTGCCGCCTTTTGCCAGCAGCGCAGCATGGTTACCACGCTCAATCACACGTCCGGCCTCCAGGACGATGATCTCGTCCGCCGAAATGACGGTCGAAAGCCGGTGCGCCACCATCAGGGTCGTCCGGCCGGCAGAGGCATGCTCCAGCGCGTCCTGAACGGCGGCTTCGGTGGCGCTGTCGAGCGCGCTGGTCGCCTCGTCGAGCACGAGGATGGCGGGGTCTGCGAGCACGACACGGGCGATGCCGACGCGCTGTTTTTCGCCGCCGGAAAGTTTCAGGCCGCGCTCGCCGACGCGGGTATTCCAGCCGTCAGGCTGGCTCTCGATGAAGTCGAGCAGCTGCGCGCCGCGGGCCGCGTCGCGGATTTCCGCCTCGGTCGCGCCGGGGCGTGCATAGGCGATATTGGCGCGGATGGTATCGTTGAACAATACAACATCCTGCGGCACGAGGCCGAGCGCCGCGCGCAAGGATTCCTGCGTCACCGTGCGCACATCCTGCCCGTCGACCAGAACCCGCCCGCCATCGGTATCGTAGAAACGGAACAGCAGTTTCAGCAGCGTCGACTTGCCGGCGCCCGACGTGCCGACGAAGGCGATCTTGCCGCCGGCGGGCACGTCGAAGCTGATATTCTGAACACCTACAGACCGGCCTTCATGATTGAAGGAAACATCCTCGAACGTCACCCGGCCTTGCGGTTTGGAGAGCACCGCGGCGTCCGGCACATCTTCAACTTCCGGCACCATCGCCAGCAGGCCGTGCAGCTTTTCGAGGTCAACCGCCCCCTGCTTGATCTCGCGCCATGCCCATCCGAGGATGTTCAGCGGCGCATAGAGCGACAGCAGCATCAGCATCACCGCCGTGAGGTCGCCGATCTGCATCCGGCCTTCGATGACGTTCAGCGCCGACAGCACCATCACCGCGAGCAGGCCAAGGTTCATCACCAGCGCCTGCACCGTGTTCAGCACATACATGCTGCGTACCGTGTCGACATAGTGGACGTTGTAGTCGCCCATCGCCCTGTCGAACCGGGCGGTCTCGCGCGTTTCTGCCGCAAAGGATTTGACGGTTTCGAAATTGGTCAGGATGTCCACGGAGGTTGCGCGGAAATGGGTGTCGGCTTCGTTCATTTTCCGGCGCTGGCGCACGCGCCATTCGGTGATCACAACCGTGCAGATCACATACAGGACAATCGTCGCGACCGCGATCAGGGCAAGCCGGTAGTCATAGGCGACGCCGAGCGCGATGGAGGCCAGTACGAGGCGGATCAGGGTCGGGCCGATATTGAAGGCGAGGAAGCGGATCAGGTAGTCGATCGCCCCTGCCCCGCGCTCGATCACGCGGTTCAGGGCCCCGGTACGCCGGGTCTGGTGGAAGTTCAGTGACAGGCCGAGGGCATGGCCAAACGCGTCCACGCTCGCCACCCGTTGGGCGTCCTGGCTGACCGGCGCGAACAGCCAGTCCCGGGCCTGCGGCAGCCCGGCGGCTGCGAATCTCAGGACCAGACCATACGTCAGCCAGAGCGCCGCCACGGCAAAGCCGCCGCCCGCCCCCTGCGCCGCAACCTGGTTGATCGCGTGGCCCATCACCAGCGGCGAGATGACCTCCAGCACCGACGCGGCGAGCGTCAGCACCACAGCGACCGCCATGACCGGGCGCCATTTTGCCAGTTCCGGCCGCCAGAGCAGCTTCAGGATACGCAGGATCGAAGCCCAAAGGCCCCCATCTGCACTCTCGATCCGGTCGTGGTTTTCGGGCGCCTGCGCGGCATGTGCATGTGAACTCATGCACGCCATATGGCGCGGAACGTTGGAAAACGAAACCCACCCGAAAAACACTGCCCGCACCGGTCCTGCGAAACCGTCTGGCAGAAGCGGGCAACGCTGCGTAAACTCCCGTGTTATGGATGATATCAAGAACCACCCGACAACCTCCAGCATCGGATCGATCTGCGTGTATTGCGGCGCGTCCGACAACGTCAACGCGATCTATATCCGCCTCGCCGAAGCGCTGGGCCGGGAGCTTGCCGGCCGCGGCATCCGCCTCGTCTATGGCGGCGGCGGGGTGGGCCTGATGGGCGCCTGCGCGCGCGCGGCGAACGGCGCGGGCGGCGATGTGCTCGGCATCATGCCGCGTTTCCTGTTGCAGAAGGAACGCATCTTCAAGGATGTGGAGCACCGCATCGTCGAAGACATGCACACCCGCAAGATGATGATGTTCGAGGAGGCGGATGCCTTCATCGTGCTGCCCGGCGGCATAGGCACACTGGAAGAAGCGGTGGAGATCCTCTCCTGGGCCCGGCTCGGCCTGCACGCAAAGCCCATGGCCTTCCTCGATGAGGACGGATTCTGGCAGCCCTTCTTCGATCTGATTGACCGGATCATCGCTGGCGGCTTCATTCCGGAGACGTTCCGGGACGCGCTGGTGCACAGCACCACGCCGCAGGCTGCGATCACCGCGCTGGAAGACCGTCGCGTGGTAATCGATCTGTAGACGGATCGGACTGGCCTACT
>CALGEF010000182.1 GCA_937881755.1 uncultured Acidobacteriota bacterium | reverse complement strand
ATACCGAGGGTGCCAAAGCCTTTTTTCAACAACCACCGTATCAGGCACCTGTGATCCCGGGTACTAGATCGTCAGGACGATCTTGCCGAAATGCTGCTGGCTGGCCTGATGGGCGAAGGCAGCCGCGATCTGGTCGAGCGGGAAGCGGCTGTCGATCACCGGCTTAAAACCGGTCGCGTCGATGGCATCGACCATGTCTTCCTGATGGCGTCGTGAACCGACGGTGATACCCGAGAGGGTGATGTTACGCGAAAAGAGCGCAGCTGTCGGCACTTCGCCGGAGACACCGGTGAGCACGCCGATCAGCGAGATATGGCCGCCGGGACGGCAGGCATTGATCGACTGGGCCATCGTGCCCGGGCCGCCGATCTCGACAACTTCGTCCACACCGCGACCACCGGTCAGTTCAAAGGCCTTTTTGCCCCAGTCGGGCGTTTCCTTGTAGTTGATCACGTGGTCGGCGCCGAGGGCGCGCAGCTTCTCCATCTTGGCTTGCGAGGAGGAGGTGGCGATGACGCGGGCGCCGGTCGCCTTGGCGAACTGCAGCGCGAAGATCGAGACGCCGCCCGTACCCTGAACGAGCACCCAGTCGCCCGGCTTGGTGCGCGTCTCGACATACATGCCGCGCCAGGCGGTGAGCGCCGCGCAGGGCAACGTGGCCGCCTCGTCAAAAGTCCAGCCCTTCGGCATCCGGGTGAAAGCGGTTTCGGGGCCGGCATAAAGCTCGCAGCCGAAACCGTCCGCGCCGTCACCGGGGACGCTGGCGAAGCCAGCGGCTTCGACCTGGCCGGATTGCCAGTTCGGGAAGAAGAGCGAGATGACCCTGTCGCCGGTTTTCCATTTGGTGACGCCCTCGCCGACGGCCACGACTTCGCCCGCGCCGTCCGACATCGGTATGCGGCCGTCGGGTGTCGGGATGCCGCCGAGAGCGACGATGAAGTCGTGATAGTTCAGCGAACTGGCGCGAACGCGCACGAGCACTTCGCCGGCCTTTGGTTTTGGGTCGGGGCGGTCCTCGATGACGAGGTTTCCGAGGCCACCGGGTTTCTTGACGGCTGCAACTTTCATGGACATGTCTCCCTTGTTTGCGGCACGAGGCGGGCCGCGCCCTAGGGGAAGTCAAGGGGTGGCAAGGCAGGTCCGGCGGGCTCTAGCCCGGCGGGCGTCCGCAGTGTAAAATAGCAAGAGCTTCTGGCGATTGCCAATGCCGAGCGCCGGATCATTGTGACCGAAGATTTCGATTTCGGCGATCCCGTGTTCCGGAACGGCATGCGGGCACCGGGTATCGTGATCGTTTTCCTGCCAGCGCAGACCCCCGACGACCGCGCCGGACGCCTGTTGCGCACGCTTCAGACCCCGAGCCTGATATTTGCCGAAAAGCTGACGATCATCAGCCCACGGCGGATTCGCCAACGGCCCTTGCCGGAAACCTGAGTCAGTTCGCCTGCGGCGCGAGGCGGGCTTGCCTGAGGGCCTTGCGGCGGACCTTCCCCGCATCGTCGCGGACGGGTTCGTCCACATACTCGAAGCTCTTCGGCACCTTGTAGCGCACGAGACGTTCCGCGAGGTGGGCTTCCATCGCTTTCGGGTCAGCGGGGCCTTCGGGGCGGTCGATCACCGCATGCAGGCGCGCGCCCATATCGTCGTCCGGCAGGCCGATCACCGCGGAGGAGCGCACGCCGGGGAACGCGTCGAGCGCGGCCTCGACTTCGGCCGGGTAGATGTTGGCGCCGCCGACGAGGATCATGTCGGAAAGGCGGTCGGTCAGGTAGAGATACCCCTCAGCATCCATCCAGCCCATGTCGCCGAGGCTTTCCCAGCCGCCTTCGATCGATTTCGCTTCGGCGCCGATATAGTGATAGGTCGTGCCGGCGCCTGCGAGCGGGCGGATGAAGACTTCGCCGACCGTGCCGGGCGGTAGGATTTCGCCCTCTTCACCGACGACTTTCATCTCACAGGTCTCGACGGGCTTTCCGACCGAGCCTTTGTGCTTGAGCCATTGCGTACCCTGAATGGTGGTGGAGCCCTGCCCTTCGGTGCCGCCGTAAAGTTCCCAGATCACCTCCGGTCCGAGCCACTCGATGAAGCATTCCTTGAGCCAGGGCGGGCAGGGCGCGGCGAGGTGCCAGAGCGCCTTGAGGCCGGAGAGATCGTAACGTGTGCGGACTTCCTCCGGCAGTGCCCAGATGCGGCGCATCATGGTCGGCACCATGTAGACGACATCCACCTTGTAGGCCTCGATGAGGCGCAGCGTCTCCTCGGCATCGAAGCGTGTGGTGACGACCACGGTGCAGCCCTTGAACAGCGCCGTCATAGCCCAGAGGAATGGCCCGTTGTGATAGAGCGGCCCGGGGATCAGCATGCAGCCCTGCTGCGGGATCTCGAGCAGCGGCACATCCGGATCGGAGGCAGCGGGTGATTTCGACACGATCAGCTTGGGCCGGCCGGTAGAGCCGCCGGAAGTCATGGCCTTGTAACTGACTGACGTGACTTCCGGCAGCGGCGTATCGGGCAGCGCGCCGTCAGGCTTGTATCCGGCAGAAAGGCAGGGAATGGGGGCGTACTCGCCGGGATCGACACCCACGACCAGGCTCGGCGCGCCGACCTCGACAATCTGGTCGCGCTCGAACTTAGGCAGGCGCGAGGAGACCGGCTGGGGCGTCGCGCCGGCTTTCCAGGTAGCGAGGCAGGCTTCGAAAAACTCGATGCCGTTGGGCAGGGCTATGGTGACGAAG
>CALGEF010000181.1 GCA_937881755.1 uncultured Acidobacteriota bacterium | reverse complement strand
CCGGCGCGAGCTAATCCTTGAAAGAAGATAGCCTGCCGCAACCGTGACGCCGATGACAACAGGAAGCAGGACGCGATTGCTGATTATCGGACGCAGGAAGTCGATAGCGAATACAGACAGCGGGTAGACCAGCACTAATGCGCCAAGTGTTAAGCTGAGGGCCCGCCTGCCATCTGACCACGCAGCAGCAATGCCCCCTGCGCAGGCGATATACAGGCTGAGTTCAAACAGTTTAACTATGGGGCCAATGTTTCCCAATCCAGGAAAACCGGAAACGTTACCGTACATCCATAAGAATTCGCGAAAACCATGATCTGCAAATATACCTGGAAACGTTTCAGTGGCCGAGGGGATACTGAGAAGCCAAGGCAGTGCGAGTATTCCAAGCAACGCATTGCGTAAAAACCAGCCGCGCAGGTACGCGAGCCGGCCCTGCGCAAAAAAGGCCGATGCGCATTCAGCGGCTGCGATCAACCCCATCCCTACCAACGCAAGGATCTGGGAATAAATCGCAATACAGCCGCCGACTAAGTAAAGCGACCAATAGACGTATCCGCCTTGTCCGCCAGCCCGCGCATGCCCAAGCGAACCCCATATAGCCAGGCAGAGACCCAACACCAGGGGAGCATACATCCGGGCTTCCTGGCTGAAGTACACATGGCTTGTTGAAACGGCGAACAGGAGGCCGCAGAAAATCGCCGCACGCTGTCCGACGATATCCTTCAGCATGAGAATGATAACTACGAGGGTTACTGTGCCGATAGCAGCAGCCGGCACGCGGGCATACGCAGAGTCCGGCACGAGCAGTTGCCAGACATGTTGGATAACGAAGCTCAAAGGAGGGTGGTTATCGATGTTGTTGAAGGCAATCACATGGAGCGGCAGGCGAGCAAGGCCCAGCGTGGAGGCTTCATCCATCCAAAGGCTTGTGCCATTGAGATCCCAGAACCGCAGCAGAGCACCAAGGCCGACAATAGCCGCAACAAGCAGCCAGAATCCGCGCACATCCTGATGCGGCTGTGGCTCAAGCGTCTGCGTGAGCCAATTTCTCAGCGCCGTAATCAACTGGATCGGTGACCGCGCTCGCAAGTCTGCCATGGTTTTGTTCCCCGCGAAGTTGATGCTTGTTTTTATCTAAGCAAACGAGATGCCAACGGAGGAAAGTCCAGCTCTTCTGCCAGTCCGGATTTTTCAAATACAGGGGGCGTTTCTCAGCAAGTTGTCTGATCGTCTTGGTCCGCGCATCGTTTGAATTTCGTCCGCCTGCGATGATGGGCAGCGGCTCAGCCCGGTTGGTTTCGATCGGCTCGCGCCTGCGCCGCCAGCATACAGTTTGGCCTCCCTAATTTTCACAACTCGCGCGGAAATGACGGGGGGGCGTCAGGGTTCCTCTCTCTGGGACTGGCTGCTGCCTTTTGAGATCACGCTTTGAGCGATCGTTAATACCTCAACCATAGCCGCCCGATCAAACAGATACAGGCCGCTTACATAGATAAAAACTCCTGTGGGAATGCAGACCGACAGAACCTGAAGATCTGTAAAAGATGATGGCACTGACAGGCTGAGCGCATAGACCAGAATACCCATACTCACGGAAAGCAGCGTCTGGATCTTCAGCGCGTGCCAGGCGTCAGAAAGCCTGGCGCCGATCAGGTTCAGCATCGCACGAAAGTTCAGCGGTGCGCAGATCAGCGTCGATACGAGGTAGCCCAGCGCAGCTCCCGGCAAGCCCCACTGTACGCCGATCAGCAAACAGATGCAGAGCATGACCAGTGTAATCAGCGACCACCTGTACATCACATCGACCCGGCCTAGCGTCATGAAGACACTACCCTGCACGGTAAGCAGGCTTTGCAGTGCGCCGTGCACTGCCAGCACAGCCATCGGGTAGGCTGCGGGGGCGAACTCTTCACCGAACAGGACGGCCGTCAGCGGCACTGACAGCCCCGCAATACCTGCCATGGCAGGGAAAGTGAACAATGCAATGATGCGGTAGGTTTTCAGCAGCCCTGCCTTGAGGCGTCCGGCATCGTCCTTGATCTGCCCCAATGACGGTAACAGGACCTGGAACAGGCCGTTGGCAAAAATCTGGACGGGCATCGCGATGATCCGCCAGGCAATTGAGTAGTAACCAAGCACCACCGCGCCGAGGAAGCGGCCGATGACGAGCATGTCTATGTTGCCAGAGAAGAACCACAGCACGCGCACGTTAATCATGCCCCAGCTGACGCCGGTGATGGATTTCAGCTCTGCGAAATCGAACTCGAACTTGAGGGGCGCCCTGGAAATCGTGCAATAGATTGCCGCCTTGATTGAGAACATGACCAGTTGCTGGGCCACCAGCGACCAGACACCCCAGCCCATAAAGGCGCAGGCAAGTGCTGCGACGATGCCGGCAGTCACCGAAGAGAACTCGACGATGGCCAGCGTACGAAAACTCATGGCCCGCAGGAGCCAGGCCCCCGGCACGATCATCGCGCCGCCTAACAACAGCGTTATCGAGAGGACCTGGAGGATACGCTCGGCGCGCGGTTCATTGAAAAAGGACGCTACGCCAGGGGCTGCAACAATCAGGATTATGGTCAGTAAGGAAGCGGCTCCAAGTCCGGTCCAGAACGCGGTTGACCAGAGTTTGTCTGATGGCTCATCCGCGACGACCAGCGCAGGTTGCATGCCGAAGTCGCTGAATACCATAAGGAAGAACAGGAAGGGGGCGGCAATCTGCATAAGGCCAAAGTCTTCAGGGCTCAGCAGCCGTGTAAGAACCGGGAGGATCAGGATGGCGGAAGCGATCCGGGCCGCATTGGCGGCCATCGTCCAGATCGCGCCCTTGGCTACGCGCTGACCCATCGGAGCGATGCCTGACTGGGCCGGCGATGAGGCAGGTGGCAGCGGGGGCTGGTAATGCGTCATGAGGGCTCAATGCAGGTCGGGATCATGGAAATGTCCTTTCGGCAACATTGCCGACCGGTCTTACAGGCTCATTTGAATGCAAGGGATGGTCCAGACAGCACGCTGGCAGAAACATCACCTACCGCCAAAGTCCCGGTCAGTGCCATCGATACTGAAAATTCACCCTGAAATGCCTTGAGCTGATTGAGCAATCCGGTCTCTCCGGCGCCGGCCAGCGCATACACCCAGGGGCGGCCCACCATGGCTGCGTCAGCGCCGAGGGCCATTGCCTTCAGGATGTCCTGGCCTGTCCGGACACCGCCATCAACCAGCAGTTTCGTCCGGCCGGACACCTTGTCCGCGATGCGCGGCAGCATTGAGACCGAAGAGGCCACGCCGTCCAGCTGCCGGCCGCCATGGTTGGAGACGATGATGCCATCGGCGCCGCTTTTCACGGCTTCCACAGCATCCTCGGGGCTCAGGATGCCTTTGATCACCAGCGGCCCGTCCCACTGCGACCGGATCCAGGCGAGGTCCGCCCAGCTGATGGACGGGTCAATCGAGGCGTTCGCCCAGGCTGAAAAGTCGGCCGGGGTGGAGGCGTTCTTTACGTAAGGGGCAATGTTTCCAAGGATGTGGGGCCTCCCGCCGATCCCCACCCCGAGCGCCCAGCCCGGGTGCAGGGCGTAGGAGATCAGTCCGCGCCGCAGGCGGGCCCAGGCGCCGCCGCCGCCGCTCATGGTGTTGCGGACATCCCGGTAGCGCGTGCCCACAACCGGCAGATCAACGGTCAGGGCAAGGACGCTGACGCCGGACGCCCTGGCGCGGGCGATGAGGTCGGCGCAGGCGCCCCGGTCGCGGATCATGTAGAGCTGGAACCAGAGCGGGCCGGAGCCCGCAGCTGCAGTCTCCTCTACAGAGCAGACAGAAAGCGTTGACAGGCAGAAGGGGATGCCGAAGGCGCCCGCGACCTTGCGCGCAACCGCTTCCCCGCGCCGCGCCATCATGCCGGACAGGCCGACGGGAGACAGCGCCAGGGGCAGGGTTAACTCTGACCCGAAAAGGGTCGTTGCGGTAGACCGCGCCGAGACGTCCCGGAGTATCCGCTGGTGAAGCTCGAGGCGCTCGAAATCACGCACGTTCCGGGCTAGCGTGACTTCTGCATAGGCCCCGCCATCGAGGTAATCGAAAAGGAAGCGGGGTAGCCGGCGCTCGGCAAGGCGGCGGTAGTCAGAAACGGATGCCGGGGCGAGTTTAAGTGTTGGCACGATAAAAACTCCGCTTCCTACGCATTTCGCCTCAACCCGTATGGCGCTCTTTCGTGTAGGCTTGTTAGCAACCCTGCTGTGCAAAGTAACCGATATGGCTTTTTGTTAACGAATATTCCGGGAGGTTATATTCAATCCTGAAGCATTTGCAGGTAAGAAGCTGTATGTTCCCGGTCCTGCCGTACTTTCCGGCAATCCGGGATGGTATTGAACTTGCACGGGTTGAGAAGACAACCCAGGCCATGTCGGCCTCGCAGAGAAACTGGGGAATGGTGAAATGTCCAAACTGAAACGCGCTTGCCTGATGAGTGTTGCCGCCTGCGCCCTGATTGCGCCGGTCGCCCTTGGCCAGGGCAGTGAATTCTTCAGCCGCGACAAGTACGAGTCCGTGCGCGAACGCGCGCAGCCCGAATTTGATCCGGAACCGATCCGCCTCGGCACTTTCGTTGTCCGGTCCATGGGCGAAGCCGGGCTCACGTCGAACGACAACATCTTCGCAACATCGGGCAATCAGCAATCCGACCTCGTTGCCCGTGTCGGCGTCGATGTTTCGGGTTCCACCGACTGGAGCGTACATTCGGCCGGGTTCGACGTGACCGCCTACCGCAACCAGTATCTCGACATCAGCGATGAATCGACGACCGATCTGACCGGACGCCTTCGTGGGCGGATTGACGTGACCCGCGCCTTCTCGCTGAGCGGCGCCGTATTTGCTGAGGACCGCGCCGAGCCCCGTACAGACT
>CALGEF010000180.1 GCA_937881755.1 uncultured Acidobacteriota bacterium | reverse complement strand
GGATCATTCTAAAAAATTGGACCTAAAGTCTCTGGAGTGGTAATAATTTTCGGATAATAGTGCTAAATATGGAAAAAATTGATGACACCGACAGGATGCTGCTGCGTGCCCTGCAGGCGGATGCCAGCGAATCGCTCGAGACGTTGGCCGCCCATGCCAGCATTTCCGTCAACACCTGCTGGCGGCGGGTCAGGCGGCTGGAAGAAGCGGGTATCCTGCAGAAGCGCGTGGCCCTGATCGATCCTGAGCGGGTCGGCCTCGGCCAAACGGTCTTCGTCGCCATCCGCACGCGGGAGCATTCGGCGGGCTGGGTCGAGCGGTTCGCAAAAGCGGTGCGCGCGATTCCAGAAGTCGTCGAGTTCTACCGCATGGCAGGTGACGTGGACTACCTGTTGAAGGTGCAGGTAGGCAGTGTCCAGGATTATGACCGGGTCTACCGCGACCTGATCAGCCGCATTGATCTGGCGGATGTCAGCGCGACATTCGCGATGGAGTGTATAAAGAACACGACCGAGCTGCCGCTCTAGGTCCGGGCTCTGCCTACGGAGCGATCCTGGCCGGCTCGGTCGCTGCGCCGCGACCGAACTTCGCTTCGTGCCGCTCCACGGCCGGCAGCGCGAGCGTGGTCGACACGACCGCCGCAATCGCGGCGCCGATGGCGGTGCCGATCACCTGCCGGACATTCTTCGATAGCTGCACCGCCTGCTCCCCGCCCTGCCTGGACCCTGGCCATGCAAACGGTATGCCGGACCGCCAGGATCCGGCGCCGGGGCGATCTGGTCACGGAGAAGGCGGCGCCAGCGTGCCGGGCGTGCGGAAGTCGATCTCCGTGTGATCATGGCCATGGCCATGGTTATCGAGCACGCCGTGATTGTGGATCGGCAGCGCGAGGACGGCGAGCGCAAACACTACGCCCGCCCCCAGAGACCCCATTGCCCGGACCGGAGAGACTTCCTTCAGCGGCTCCATCATCGGCCCGGTTGCGACATAGATCAGCAATCCCGCCGACAGGGCATAGAGCGCCGTGATGGTCTCCGCACCCAGCCCGTTGACGAACAGGCTGGACACCAGCGCGCCCAGCGGCGTGGTCGCGGCGGCGGCGATGAAAGCCCAGACAAGGGCCTCCTTTACCCTGAAGCCGTGCCGCGAAAGGATCGTGAAGGCGATGATGCCTTCTGCAAACTCATGCAGGATCAGTCCCAGAGACGCATACACACCGGACTGGAAACTCGCCGCGAACGACACCGAATAGATCACCCCGTCAAAGAAGGAATGCACGCCCACGGCGAGGAGGGGCGTGAACGCTTCCGCCCGGGCCTGCCCTGCGCCTTCCGGAAAGAAGGTGCGCATTGCAAAGCTGAGCAGCAGGCCGGCGAAGAAGCCGCCCAGCACGAACTTCGCCGCGCCGTGTCCCGCGCCCAGCGCTTCGGGTACGATGTGCAACAGGCTCATCGTGATCAGCATGCCGCCGGCGGCGAGCGCAAACAGGCCGGACTGGCGCGCCGACCATTCGCTGCGCAGCGCCACGGCGGCGAGCCCCAGCGATGTCACGACAGCGGCGAGCAGGCCAAAGGATACGGCGGCCTGTAAGGAGAGGGGCATCGTGTTAAACAGTCCTGCTGGCAGCGCAGCGCCGCGCCCGGGCAGGTCCGGAAGGTGCTTGCGAGAAGTGTTATATTGTTTCAATATCTGGTTGGCGAGCGAAATCTTCCGCCCTGTGCCGCTGGTAAACTTTCTTCTCCCGGAGCTGACCCCATGACCTTTCTTCCTGTCCGGTTGCCGATGATCCTGCTGATCGCCGGCGTGCTTGCCGCGTGCGGCCGCTCGCAACCCGTTGCGCCCGCGGCGGCGCCGGAGCCCGTCGTGGCAGAGGTCGCTCCACAGGAAACCGAAGCGCATGATGATCATGCCGACGGCGGGCATCACCACGAGGACGCAGAATCAACCGCCGGCGGTACAGCCCATGTGCACGGCCTCGCGGACCTCGCCATTACGCGCGAGGGCAACAAGATCCTTGGCGAACTGATCTCGCCGATGGCAAATTTCGGCCTTGCAGAAACCGACGGCGCCTTCACCGATGCGGTCACTGCGCAACTCTCCGGGCTCCTCGAAGTGGAGGGCGGCGACTGCACCGCCGCCGTGCCGCACCCGATGACGGACAATTCTGGCGAGCACACGGACGGTATCGTGCATTTCGTCTGGACCTGCGCCAAGCCGGACGATGTGCGCCTCGTCCGTTTCGCCGGCTTCACCGATTTCCCGAGCTTCGAGACGGTGAATACAATCTACATCACCGAAGCGGCCCAGAAAGCGGGCGAACTGACGCCTTCCGCGCCAGAGCTTTCCCTGAAATAAGGACTGCATGAGCCAGCCCGTCATCGACATCCGCGACATCGCCTTTGCCTGGAAGCAAGGGCCTCAGGTTCTGGATATCCCGGCGTTCCGGGTGGACGCCGGAGAGCGCGTGTTCCTGCGCGGGCCTTCGGGCTCTGGCAAGTCGACCCTGCTCGGCCTGATCGCCGGCGTGCTCGCCCCGCAATCGGGCACGATCCACGTGCTCGGACAGGACATGAGCGCGCTGTCTCCGTCAAAGCGGGATCGTCTGCGGGCAGATCATGTCGGCGTGATCTTCCAGATGTTCAATCTTGTGCCCTACCTCTCGGTCACCGGGAACGTCCTGCTGCCGCTGCGCTTCTCGCCCGCGCGCCGCAAGGCGGCCGGCCATGACGCGGAAGGCGAAGCCCGCCGCCTTCTGGCGCGGCTTGGTCTTGAGGACGCGCAGATGCTGAAGCGCCGCGTGTCGGACCTCTCGGTCGGCCAGCAGCAGCGCGTCGCGGCTGCCCGCGCCCTGATCGGCGCGCCTGAACTGATCATCGCCGACGAGCCGACCTCCGCTCTCGACGCCGATGCGCGTGACCGGTTCATTGCGCTCCTTTCCGAGGAAGTGACGCGCACCGGCGCCAGCCTCCTCTTCGTCAGCCATGATGCCAGCCTCGCGCCCCTGTTCACCCGCGCAGTCGATCTCGCCGCCGTCAACCAGGTCATGAACCGGGCAGGAGCCCTTGCATGAGCGCGCTCCTCTCCCTCGCCTGGGCCAGCCTGCTCAACCGCAAGGGCTCGGTGATCCTCACCATCGTTGCGGTCGCGCTCTCGGTTGCGCTCTTCCTCGGTGTCGAGAAGGCCCGCAGCGGCGCGCGTGAGGGCTTCGGCAATACGATCTCCGGTACGGACCTGATCGTTGGCGCCCCGACCGGTTCGGTGAACCTGCTTCTGTATTCCGTCTTTCGGATGGGCGGGGCGACCGCTGAGGTTTCGTGGCCGACCTACGAAAAAATCGCCTCGCGCGAGGATGTCGCCTGGACCGTGCCCATCGCCCTCGGGGACAGCCATCGCGGCTACCGCGTGATGGGCACCAGTCCCGACTATTTCGAACACTACAAGTTCGGCGGAGGCCAGCAGCTCACCTTTGCGCAGGGCGAGCCCTTCGAGGACCTCTTCGACGCCGTCATCGGCTCCGAGGTTGCCCGCGAACTCGGCTACACGCCGGAGACGCCCGTCACCCTGTCACACGGACTCGGCGCCGCCGATCTCGGCTCCGGCCACGAGAACCGGCCGTTCCGCATCAGAGGCATCCTGAAGCCTACCGGCACACCGGTCGACCGCACGGTGCATGTCTCGCTGGAAGCGATCACCGCCATCCATGTCGGCTGGGAAAGCGGCGCCAAGAATCCTCTCGCAGATACGATCCCTGAAGAGATGATCCGCTCATTCGATCTGACGCCCAGAACGGTCACGGCCATCTTTGTCGGCCTCGAGCGCAAGGGCACGATCCTGACGACCCGAAGGGCGATCAACACCAACCGCAGCGAGCCGCTGATGGCGATCATTCCCGGCGAAGCGCTGGCTGAACTCTGGAATGTCACCTCGGTGGCCGAACGCGCGCTGCTGGCTGTCTCCGCCTTCGTCATTGCGGTCGGCCTTGTCTCGATCCTCACGTCGATCCTGACGAGCCTCAACGAGCGGCGCCGGGAGATGTCGATCCTGAGGGCTACCGGCGCGCGGCCGCATCACATCTTCCTCCTCCTCGTCTTCGAGGCAGGCTTAGTCGGCTTTCTGGGCGCGGTGCTCGGCATCGTGCTCATCCATGGACTGATCGCAGTCCTCGCCCCGCTGTTGCAGGCACAGTACGGTGTGGCCTTCTCCATGGGCGCGCCGGGACTTGTCGATCTCGCGGTCCTTGGCGCCGTGACGGCCGCGTCACTGGTCATCGGGGCGATCCCCGCGCTCACGGCCATGCGGCGATCTCTTGCGGATGGTCTCAGCGTGCGGCTGTAACGCATGGTTTTCGGCTCTGGTGCTTGGCGCCGCCGGCGCTTAATTAGGAAGCCATGATGAAAACATTCTCCCGTACCGCCCTCGTCGCTCTCGCGGTCTGCCTTGCTGCGTGCGGCGCAGCAGACTCTCCGGCCTCTGCCGAATCGCCTGCCGCAAAGCCGGCAGCAACATCGACCCCTGCGCCGGCCGTGAAAACCACGGACGCCTCCGGCCCCAGGATTGGTGACAAGATCGGCGAGACGGCCGCGGACCGGGCCGCCGCGCGCGCGAAGAAAGCCGCCGAGCGCGCCGCCGCAACCAAGAAGAAGGACGCCGAACTCGCCGCCAGGGGCGTCAAGCGGATCGGCTGGGAAGACCTGATGCCGGAAGGGGAGGAGGAACGCCTCGCGCAGATGTACCAGGCCCAGATGGCCATGCTTTATTCCGGCGCAGGTATTGCCGAAGGCTCCGCCGCCGACACCATGGTCCAGGTCGGCACCTTCAACACGGTGAAGGAACTGAACGGCAAGAAAATCCGAATCCCGGGCTATACCGTGCCGTTCGAATACGGCGCCGATGCGCAGATCAGGGAATTCCTGCTGGTCCCGTATTTCGGCGCCTGCATCCACTCGCCGCCGCCGCCGCCCAACCAGACTGTCTTCATCATGGCCGACAAGCCGATCAAGATGAACGACCTCGCCCAGGCTGTCTGGATCGAAGGCACGATCTATACGCAGACGCAGGAAAGCGACCTTGCAGACGCCGCCTACACGATCAAGCTGACGAGCATCGAAGAATACACCTATTGACGATCCGCGATCCCTCGGCGGTCCAGGTTGTTGCCTGGGACTTTGACGGCGTCCTCAACCGGAATGTCCAGAACGGCGTATTCGCATGGTCGCGCAATTTCGAGCGTGACCTCGGCCTGTCACTGCATTCCTTCAGCCGCCATCTGTTCGACGGCCGCTTCCAGAAGGCGATGCAGGGCGAGGCCTGCCTGATCGAGATCGTCACCGAATGGACCGAGAAGAACGGCGCCCACGGGCGTGCGTCCGAGATCCTCGATTACTGGTTCACCCAGGATGCGCTGCCCGATCCGGACACGCTGGCGATTGTCGGCGCGCTGAAGGCGCGCGGCGTGCGCAATGTCATGGCGACCAATAACGAAGTCCATCGCACGGATTTCATCGAGCACAAGATGGGCTTCCATGCGCATGTCGAGCGCATCTTCGCCGCTGGCCGCATGAAGGTTGCCAAGCCGCACACGGACTATTTCGGGCATATCGAGGACGAGTTGCAGGCGCATCCCTCCGCGCTGCTGCTGGTCGATGACATGCAGGAAAACATCCTCGCCGCCCGCAGCCGGGGCTGGCAGGCGTTCCATTTCACCGAAGGCTCCCACGGCGCATTGGCCGAGGCGCTCGGCATCCTGCCGGCCTAGCCGGACGGGTTTTCGCCGAGCAGGTAGCGCGGCCCCTGGCCGGTCACGCCGATCTTGTCGTCACGGTTGTAGAGCGCGCACTTTTTCAATGAGAGACAGCCGCACCCGATGCAACCATCCAGCCGGTTGCGCGTCTTCACCAGCGTTTCGA
>CALGEF010000179.1 GCA_937881755.1 uncultured Acidobacteriota bacterium | reverse complement strand
CCGAGGGCGGCGATGCCATCGACCAGAGAGAGGCCCATTTGAAGGCGCAGCTGCGGGGAGGAGGCGAAGGGTTCGGGCAGGCCAGTGCTTGGGTTGTAACCGTCTATTGGCTGCATAAGGTAGAAAGCGGCGCCGAGGACGGTCTCGTCCGGGCAGGCAGCGATCAGCTCAGGGTGCGGAACATTCGTACCCTTGAGGGCGGCCAGCATGCGCGCCTCGCGGCGCATCGTCTCGTTGGAATTAGCGCGCAGCACCGGCGGCGGGCGGCGCAGCACATAAGACCGCCCGGCGCGGCAAAATTTCAGCAGGATGTTCTGCGTGCCGCCGGCGAGGCGCTGGACATCTTCCAGCGGCCCGGAACCCAGGCCTTGGGCATCCATCCAGTTTGCGAGCGCGGCAAGATCAACGAGCGTATCCATGGCGCCAGAGTGGCCAATGCCGGGCCATTAGCCAAGGGCTTCCTTCGCGGCAGCGAAGACGTCTTCGAACATCGCGGCGGTCAGGCGGCCTGTGTTCGTGTTGTAGCGCGAGCAGTGATAGGAGGAGAGCAGCGCTACCGGCCGTCCGTTCACGGACACATCATAGCGGGTGCCATGCCCGAACGGATGGGGGGCGAGCTTGACGCCCAGCGCGCGCAGGGTCGAATCATGGCTGATCCTGCCAAGGCAGACGATGACCTTCAGCTTCGGCAGCGCGGCGAGGCGCGCCTGCAGGAAGGGGCGGCAGGTGTTGATTTCCTCGCCCACCGGCTTGTTCTCTGGTGGCACGCAGCGCACGGCATTGGTGATCATCGCGCGGTTGAGTTTCAGCCCGTCGCCGGGATCGGCACCATAGGTGCCTTTGGAGAAGCCGAACTTGTCGAGCGTGGCGTAAAGCAGATCGCCCGCCCAATCGCCTGTGAACGGCCTGCCGGTTCGGTTAGCTCCGGTCACGCCGGGCGCAAGGCCGACGATGACAAGCTCGGCCGTCTCGCTGCCGAAGCTCGGCACCGCGCCGTTGAACCAGGTGGGCTCTTTCGCGCGCACGCCTTCGCGGTAGGCGACAAGGCGCGGGCAGAGGGGGCAGTCGCGTGGCGCCTCCGCCGGAAGGTCAGTACCCATCCGCGCTGCCATCCTTGCGCATTTCCGTCGCGGCGATCCATGTGCCATTCTCGAAGTCGCGCATGATGGCCTGGTAGCCGCCATAGTTGGCTTCGCAGCATTCGACCGTGTAGCCGCGCGCCCCGAGTTCCGCGGCGGCGTCTGCGAGGCCGCGTTCGAGCAACACCTTGCCGGCGCCCATATTGCAATCATCGCCGAGCCTGTTGGTCGGCTCGCAGCCGCCATCATGCTCCCAGCGCGCGGCGTCGCCAGCTTCCTGCAGGCCCATGCCGAAATCGACGAGGTTGGTGATGATCTGCACATGGCCTTGCGGCTGCAGCGCGCCGCCCATCAGTCCGAAGGCGAGCCATGGCACATAGGGGCAGGCGAGTTCCGGCGCGGTCGCGCGCACCTGGCAACTCGGATAATCCTTCTTCAGGGCAAAGGCCGGGATGATCGTCTGGAACGGGCGCTTGCCGGGGGCGTAGACGTTCGGATGGCTGGGGTCGAGGCTGAACAGTTCGCCCCGGTCCTGGAACATGAAGCCGAGACCGTCCGGCACGAGGCCCGAGCCCATGCCGCGATAGTTTGACTGGATCAGCGAGACCATCATGCCGTCCTTGTCGGCGACGGTCAGGTAGGTCGTGTCACCATCGCGCAGGGCGGCGTCGGTAACCTCCGTGCCCGGCGCAACGGACGACGCGGCTTTCCTGACGTCGATCGCCTCGGCGCGTCCAGCATTGTAGCCGGGGGCAACGAAGATGGAGGGATCGACGCCCGAGAATTCAGGGTCCGCGTAGCCCAGCGCCCGGTCGGCAAAGGCGAGCCGCTTGGCTTCGATCATGGCGGTCAGCGCATCCGCCGAGCCGAAGCCCATGGATTTGAGATCGAAGCGTTCCAGCATCTGGAGCATCTGCAAGGCCGCAACGCCTTGTGTGTTCGGCCCGAGTTCGCAGACGGCCACTTCCTGCCGGTATTCGACGCAAACTGGCTCAACCCATTCGCCGTAGTGGGCGCTGAAGTCGTCATAATCAAGCTTGCCGCCGATCCGGCCGAGATAGGCGGCCATGTTCCTGGCCATGATGCCCTTGTAGAATTCGTTGCGGCCCTTCCTGCCTAGAATTTCCAGCGTGTTGGCAAGGTCCGGGTTCCGGAACAGCGAACCGGCGACCGGCGCGGGGCTGAAGTAAAGCTTCTTCGCATTGTCGAACTCTTCCAGTTCGCCGCGCGCGAAAGCCGGTTCAAAGCGCAGTGGCCCGCGCGACCAGTACCAGGCAATCATTTCCGGGATCGGCGCGCCTTCGCGGGCGTAGCGGATGGTCGGCGCCAGATTGTCTGCCATCGGACGTTTGCCGAACTTATCGTGCAGGGCAAACCAGCCGTCCACCGCGCCGGGCACGGTCACGGTGATCGTGCCAAACGAGGGAAGCTTCCTGCCCTCGGCAAAGGCGTCCGCCTTCGCCTGAGCATCGGCGAGCGTTGCGTCCATCGGTGCACGGCCGGAGCCGTTATAGCCGTAGAGTGTTTGGGTTTTCGGGTCCCAGACAATGGCGAAGAGATCGCCGCCGATACCATTGCCTGTAGGCTCCACAAGGCCGAGCATCGCATTAGCGGCGATGGCTGCGTCGACGGCTGAGCCGCCGGCTTTCAGAATATCGAGCGCGGTCTGGGTCGCCAGCGGGTGGGCGGTAGCGGCGGCGCCGTTGGGCGCCACGACGGCCGAGCGCGAGGCGATCGGATGGCCGCTTTCGGGGCGCTGGCCGATCTTGGGATAGGCGTCGTTCTCAATTGCGGTTACCGGGCCAGGCATCGGCGCCGCTTCAACGTCAAGCGGGATGCCCAAAGCGGGCATCTCCGGCGGCGCCTCGATGAGGGCGCAGGCCGAGAGCATCAGGGCGCCGAGGCTGCCTGCGAGTAAGGTGCGCATCATTCAAATCCCCTGCCGCTGCGTTCCCGTTTCGGGAAATAAAAGGTCGCCATCCGCGTCGCGATGTCCTGGCCGCGCTCGGCGAGCCCCGCTTCGGCCGCGACCGCCATGGGGTCGCAGATCCCGAAATCATCGCTGGTGTCGGAGAAAGCTTCGTTGAACGCCCGCACCAGCGAGGAGCGCAGGTTGCCGGTTTCCGGGGCTTCGTAGGCGAGCAGGTCCGCCATGTAGCGCCGCCAGTACTGGTCATCCCGGCCATTGCAGCGCACCCGGATGGCGTGGGCCGAGCCGAGAATGCCAGCCAGATCGGCAGCGTCACGGAAGTAATCCGGCCCGCGCGCGGGCAGGCCGGATTGCGCGGCGCTTGTGCCACTGCCCAGGGCAAGGCTAAGCACGAGGGCATGAAAACATGTCTTCTTCATGCGCGGACTTTCGCGCGCCTTCGCCCCCGGCTCAAGGGGCTGGAAGCTGCTGTTCGCTTTGTCACGATGGATGACGCCGGAAATGCCCATGACGGCTGGACCAGCGAGGCGCTGGAGACCGTGCCGCCGCTGGACATCGCGTTCGGCAATGCCGACGCCTTTTTCTCCTCGGTCGTGCGCGACTTTATGACGGCCATCCTCAAAAGCCCGGCGCTCGACTGGTTCCAGTCCGCCGCCGCCGGGATTGAGAACCCGGCTCTCATGATGATCGGCCAGAAGGCGCGCCTCTACACGACGAATCACACACAGGCCGAATCGATGGCCGAATGGGCCCTCTGGCAAGCTCTGGACTTCCTGCGCGACGGCCCCGGCCACCGGGCATTGCAGGCCCAAGGCAAATGGCAGCGGGTGAAGGCGAGGGAAGTTCGCGGCTCCCGCTGGCTGGTGGTCGGCTATGGCTCGATCGGTCAGGCGGTGGGCCGGCGGGTCACGGCGCTCGGCGGCGAGGTGACGGGTCTGCGCCGGTCGCCGGGGCCCGCTGACGGCGCTGCCCGGATTGCCCATCCGGACAACCTGCTATCAGAATTGCAGCGCGCCGATGTGGTTCTGATCTGCCCGCCGCATACGCCGGAAACCGAGAACATGGCCAGCGCGGCCTTCTTTGCCGCGATGACGCCGGATGCCCTTTTCATGAACCTGGGCCGCGGCGCGCTGGTGGATGAAGGTGCGCTGTTGTCGGCGCTGGATGCCGGCCGGCCGGCCTTCGCTGCGCTGGACGTGACGCGCATCGAGCCGCTCCCGCCGGAAAGTCCGCTCTGGAGCCACCCACGCATTGCGGTCACGCCGCATGACAGCTCTGACACGCCGGGCACGGTCGCCGGTGCGGACGAGA
>CALGEF010000178.1 GCA_937881755.1 uncultured Acidobacteriota bacterium | reverse complement strand
TCGCCAATGCAGCCTCCACACGCACAGGGTCTGCCTCCTTCTGGCCCTCTGGTCTGCGGTCGTGCTGAGTCAGACCGATCGCATGCGAGCCCGTGATGACCTGCAGGCAGCCATTTTCGAGCGTACACGGATCAATGGCAATAAAGGCACTGCAAAGGTCCGGGCGAAGCGCGCCGTTCTGGTACCAGTATCCGTAATCCTGATGCCAGGCCCAGGCCCCGCCGGTGCGGGCATCCTTCATGATCATCTTGGAATGGTAATGATAGACTTCCTCTCCCAGCAGCTGTTCGATGGCCCCGACCAGGGAGCTGCTGCGGGCAATCGCCCCATAGATCGTATCTGTCGGATGGTTCCACAGTGACAGGCGAACCGTGCCGCCCTCCCCGTCAGAGCGCCCGAAGGACGCGTCATCAAGGACGGCGTCTTCGCGGGCATTGACGCGCACATGCGCGATCATCTCCCTGTCAAAGAAACCCGGCAGGAAGAGGTATCCGTCCTCATGATACGCTGTGATCAGCCCGGCTGTCAGGGGCATGGCCATATGCTTACTCCTTGTGATGTCATCCGGGGGCGCGCCGTTCATCTGCCCAGGCGGCTGAAATCTCTTCCAGTGTGCGGTTGCGCGTCTCCGGCAGCGCCCGGATGACGAACAGGAGCTGCGCGAGACAGGCGCCGGCGAGAAGAAGAAAGGTTACCGCCTCGCCGAGCGCATGAAAGATCGCCGGAAAAAACAGCACGACCAGCGCATTGGCGCCCCATTGGGTGAGGACAGGCACGGTCATGGCCTTGCCGCGCAACCCGTTCGGAAAAATCTCCGGCAGCAGGGTCCAGAAGACAGGACCGATACAGGAGGCGAAGAAGAACAGGTAAAGGACAATCAGGACAAGGACCATCATCCCGTGGAAATTCCCGGTCACGGCGGCGCCGGCGAGGCAGATCAACGAGATCATCATACCGGCCGAGCCGATGATGTAGAGCGGCCGGCGGCCGAACCGGTCTATGACCTGGAAGGACACAAGGGTGAAGGCAAAATTAGCAATGCCCACGACAAAGGTCGAGAACAGCGCGGCATCGAGCGTGAACCCGGCGGACCTGAAGATCGTCGGGGCATATTCGATGATCGTGTTGATCCCGCTGAGGTGGATAAGGATCGCCAGGAAGAAGCTGAGGCGCAGCGGCGCGCGGACATGCGCCCCGGCAAGATCGCGCCAGGTACCGCTGTCCACGCGCAGGGAGGCCCGCACGGCCTCCAGCGCGGCCTCGGTCCCGGCGCCGCCAATGCGCTCAAGCACGCGGCGGGCGGCGGCCTCCTTTCCCTGCCGGATCAGGAAGCGGGGACTTTCAGGCACGAGGAGCAGAACAGCGAGGTAAATGAGCGCCGGGATGACGCCGGTATAGAACATGTAGCGCCAGGCATCGGGGCCGGTATCGCGCAGGAGGTAATTGACCAGGTAGGAGCCAAGTATCCCGGTGACGATCGCCATCTGGTAGAGCGCGCCCATGCGTCCGCGAAGCGGGGCGGGCGTGATTTCGGAAACATACATCGGCACCACCAGTGAGGCGGCCCCGACGGCCAGGCCGCCGAGGAACCTGGCCGTGATAAACTGGTCGAAACTTCCCGCCGCACCGGTCGCAAGCGTGGTCAGCGCAAACAGGACCGCTACGAGCAGCATAAGGGCCTTGCGCCCGATCCGGTCGACAATTGCACCTGCAAAGGCAGCCCCGAATATACAGCCGAAAAGCAGCGAACTGAAGGCCCAGCCAAAGCCCAGCGCGTCCAGGTCAAAGGCCTCCTGGATGAAGGGGCCGGCACCTGTGATGATGGCTATGTCAAACCCGAACATCAGCCCGCCAAGCGCCGCCGCGCTGGCCGTCATCAGCGTATAGCCGAGATTGACAGGATAAGCTGCCCGCTCCTGTTCAGCTGCCGGGGCAAGGTCTGCGGTCACGCCGCCTCCCTGTTTCGGGCGCTGTCCCTGCCGCCATCGCCGGGCCTTGCCAGCGCCGCGGCGCGCGCCCGGCCCCGCCAGGGGCTCCTTGCGAACGCCTGTTCCTTCTCCGTGATCAGTCCTGGCAGATCTGGCAAAGTGCCACCCTTTCCTGTCCGGGGTCCGTTATTTCAGGGCGCGGTGGTACCGGCCGGCACATCCGGCCGGCTCGGGGCAGACGCCTCGGAGGGGTGCGACGGCGCATTCTGAACGCAACCTCCCGGTCAGGGCCCTTGTTATCCATATGGATAATACCTGTCCGGAGCGTCTGTCAATCATACGGCGCCCTGGGTTTTTCATCCTTTGCCCGCCTCAGAGGACAATGTTTACACGCAGCTCTTCAGCGGCGGCGCTGGAGCCGCCGACAAGGATGCCATGCGCGCCGGGCTCGGTGCGCCAGGCCGCAGTGCGCTCATCATACCACCTGAGGTCTTCGGCGGGGATGTCAAACAGGAGCGTGCGCACTTCATGCGGCGCCATATCCACCGCCTGGAACCCGCGTAGCAGCTTCCGGGGCCGCTCTGCCTCGCGGCCGGGCGCAGCCAGGTAAAGCTGGGCGATTTCCCGCGCCGCGACACCGCTCTGATTGACCAGCGTGACCTGCACGGCGATGCCGCCGCAGGGCCTGCGCCGTGCTTTCAGGGCGCGGTAGGCAAAATGCGCATAGGACAGGCCGTGGCCGAACGGATAATCCGCCTTCAGGCCCTGCTTGTCGAACAGGGTATATCCATGAAGGTAGCCATATTCGATCTCTTCGGCATAAGGGTCAAAATGCGGATAGTCGCCCGCATGCGCGGCAAGGGTGAACGGCAGGCGGCCGGAGGGGCTGACGGCGCCGAACAGCAGGCGCGCCAGCGCGCGCCCGCCTTCCATGCCCGCGTAGAATGTCTGCAGCACTGAGGCAGCTGTTTCGCCCCATGGACGAATGAGCACCGCCGAGCCGGCGACGATCACCACGATCGTCCTCGGATTGACGCGGGCGACCGCCTCAATCAGCGCGACCTGGGCCGCAGGCAGGGTTAGCTCCATCCGGTCGCCGCCGCGCGGGGCATTGCCGCCGCCGTAGCCCGCTGAGCCTGCCGCCTTGACGAAACCCTCCGGCAGGAGGTCCTGGCCAAGATTGAGATCTCCGGGGATGAACTCGCCTTCCTCATCAGGCGTATAGCCGGCGATGATGATGGCCGTTCCGGCCGCCGCCGCCGCGTGGGCGGCGCCGGCCGGATCAGTTTCATCCCCGGCAAAGAACACTGTCCCCGGCGGGGCAAAATCCTGCAGGCCCTGCAGGGGCGAGATCACATAGGGCGGCCTGACCCGTGAGGAGCCATTATCCCCGGTCACGGCGTGCATCGCGAGGCGGCCGAAGACGGCAACCGGTCCGCAGGTATCGGGCGAAAGCGGCAGGACGCCAGTATTGCGGATAAGGACGGCGGACTTCTCCGCCACTTCCAGCGCCAGCGCGGTATGTTCCTGGCAGGCGACAAGCCCGGCCGGATAGGCCTCAAGCGGGTCCTCAGCACACAGGAACCGGTAAAGCGTGGTCAGGATCCGGCGGCAGGCTGTTTCGACAATCCCGGGCGCGATGGAGCCGGCTGCCACGGCGTCCAGCAGCTTGCGCCCG
>CALGEF010000177.1 GCA_937881755.1 uncultured Acidobacteriota bacterium | reverse complement strand
ATAGCGGCCATCAACCATTCAGGGGCTTCCGCTTCTTCACCGCTGCGCGAATCTCTTCGGGGCCGCGCGCGCTGAGGCCGCTTCTCTCGCCTTCGATGAGCGCCGCGCGAATGGCCTCGATCTCGGAAGTCTCCTGCTGCGCCTTGCGGATCAGGTCGCGCAACACCTCGCTGTCGTTCGTGTAAGCGCCGCTGTCGATCTGCGCCTTGATCCAGTCATTCTGCGTATCGGTGAGGGTAATGGTCTTTCGGACTGTGGTCATGGCTCGGCTCCTTCGGGCGCAAACATCATACTATTGGTGCTCTATAGCACGTTTTGGAGCATTCCAGGCAACAATTTTTGGTCGGGTTTGACCACTTGGTCCATTCTGCTCGCCGCCTTGGATCGGAGACGTCGCTCGGTTCGCTCGAACAGCTGGCGGTTGCGGGATAACTTACGCATTGCCTGGCGCGAGCGCTCGTGCGGGGGCGCTGTATCAACGACTTCTGTCGGCGAAGTCCGGCCTGGTTTCGGTGGTGCGGCCGAACGGCTCGACTGAGATGACCCTGCCGGTCTCGATACCTGGCGGCGCAAGCCGACCTGGCTTCGACCTCTACCCGCCTGCACCAACCACGTAATAGGTCGGCGACCCAGGCCCCACAGGCAGACCGAAGACGAATGTCCAGAGGAAGAAAAAGCCTGACCAGAACAAGAGGAACAGCATCGAGTAAGGCAGCATCATCGCGATCAGCGTGCCGACGCCGAGCTTCTTATCATACCGGGTCGCCCATGCGAGGATCAGGCCGAAATAGCTCATCATAGGGGTGATGATGTTGGTCGAGGAGTCTCCAATCCGGTAGGCTGCCTGGATGACTTCCGGGGAATAGCCGATGAGCATCAGCATCGGCACGAAGATCGGCGCGGTCACCGCCCATTGCGCCGAGGCCGAGCCCAGCGACAGGTTGATCACCGCGCACATCAGGATGAACAGGAAGAAGACAAGCGGCCCGGTCATCCCGGAATCTTCCAGGAACTGCGCGCCTCTGACGGCGGTGATAGCCCCGAGATTGGTCCAGTTGAAGAAGGCTACGAACTGCGCCGCAAAGAAAACGAGCAGGATATAGAGCCCGAGCGAGGCGAGCGCCGCCGCCATTGCATCAATGACGTCCGTATCCGTCTTCATGGTGCCCACCGCCCGGCCATAGGCATAGCCCGAGACGACGAAGAAAATCAGGATCCAGACGACAAACCCGCCAAAGAACGGCGAGTCGATCCGGTCACCATCCTCGGGATTACGCAGAACGCCCCATTCCGGAACAAGCGTCAGCGCCATCAGGGCGAACACGCCGAGAATGGCGACCCCCGCCCAGAACAGGCCCTTCTTCTCTTCGCTCTTCAGCGGTTCCATCATCCGCTCGTCCAGAATGGTCGGGTCTGCGCGCGAAGCGTCATAGGGCCCGAGTTTGGGCTCGACGATGAAGATCGAGACCAGGGAACCGATCGCGGTGATCAGGAACGTCGACGCCGCCATGAAATACCAGTTCGCGGTGGCGAGCACGACGTAGTCGGGATCGATCAGGCGCGCCGCTTCCTGGGTTATGCCAGCCAGCAGCGGGTCGATCGTGCCGATGAGCAGGTTCGCGCTATAACCGCCGGACACACCCGCAAAGGCCGCCGCCATGCCCGCCAGCGGATGCCGCCCCAGCGCGTAGTAAATGGCGCCTGCGAGCGGGATCAGCACAACATAGCCGACTTCAGAGGCCGTGTTGGACACGACCCCCGCAAACACGATCGCAACGGTCACCATATGGCGCGGCGCCGACAGGACCATCGAGCGGACGGCTGCCGAAAGCAGGCCCGATTTCTCGGCAACCCCGACTCCGATCATCGCCACGAGGACCACGCCGAGGGGTGCGAAGCTCGTGAAGTTCGTGACGAGGTTCGTGAAGATCCGGCGGATGCCGTCGCCGTTGAGCAGGCTGACCGCGCGGATCATCCCGTCCTCGGCCACTCCCCGCGCACCGGCAGGGCGCGGGTCTTCCACCGCCAGCCCCATCCATCCGAACAGCCCCGAAAGCAGCACAATTCCAAACGCCAGAATCGCAAACAGCGTGACCGGATGCGGCAGCAGGTTTCCCAGCCATTCGACCCCGTCGAGGAAGCGCGTAAAGGAATTTCGGCGCGCTGGCGCCTCGCTCGGCGTGGGGGTCTGCATCAGGGTACAACCTTCTGGAAGTTTCGGCTTGGCGCGGCCAAGGAGTCCAGCTTGAAACTCCACATCGTTTTGGCTTTGTCTAGCGGCGCGTCGTTAGAGCCGGTTTATGGAAACGATGAGCGCCGAGACTTCTGCCGATGCGATACTGGTTTCCCACTCTTCTGCCAACCTGCGCCGCCTCCCCATCCATGCGGGGGCGAGCTCGACAAGGTAGCGTCCACGGGAGTGGTGGAAATTCGCTGACGGAGCGCGATCGGGCTTGCGGACCGCAAGGGTCCGCGCGCGCCCGGGGAAGCAGCCCTGAAGCCCCTCGCCACAGGCCGCCAGGCCCCGTCAATGTTCGCCAGGCCGATCTCGCGGTCTGCTCTGCTCCGACAGGACGCCGCACGCCCTGTCCTATCGCCGGAAGCCATTTCGCTGGGCGCGTTTTTAACCCGCAGGACTTGAAGAAGCAGAGCGGCTGTGCCATCTTACTGTTGTCTTACACAAAGGAACTGACGCATGTCCGCCCCGGGCAAGCTCACCACCACGGTCTCCACCAAGGGACAAGTCATCCTGCCAAGCGCCATCCGGCAAAGGCGGGGCTGGGACCCTGGCACGCGGCTGGTGGTCGAGGACACGCCGGAGGGCGTGCTCCTGAAACCAGCTCCGGCTTTTGCCGAAACGCGGCCCGAGGACGTGTTCGCCTCGCTCCGGTATCGGGGCAGGCCGAAGACGCTGGAGGAGATGGACGCGGGCGTGCTCGCTGAAGCACATCGCCGCCATGCTCGCGATTGATACGAACATCGTCGTTCGCTACCTCACGGGCGATCATCCCCAGCAATCCTGGCGCGCCCGCAAATTGATCGACGGCGAAGCCGTTTTCGTTTCCGTAACCGTACTGCTGGAGGCCGAATGGGTGCTGCGCAGCACGTACGGCTATGCGGCCACGCAGGTCGCGCACGCTCTTCGCGCCTTCGCCGGGCTACCGACCGTTACGCCCGAGAATGGCGCCTTTCTGGCCGCCGCGCTGGAGCTTACCGAACAGGGCATGGACTTCGCTGATGCGCTGCATCTCACCCGCTCGGCCCACTGCAAAGGCTTCGCGAGTTTCGACAGGAAGTTTCTCAGGGCGGCGAAGGCGGCCGGGTTTGATGCTGTGCGCGAAGCTTAACGGCGCCCGTTAACTCAAGGCGCTGGCCGGTCTCTGATCAGAATGCGATCTTCAGATCCGGGAGCGCGAACCAACCTGACAGACGCCAGGCGACAAGCGGATTTACCCGGCGAGGTGGGTAAGCATCCGGCCAAGGACGCGGTCAGCTGCGTTTGGCTTTGTGGATGTCGATGAGGTTTCTTAGGTTTTCGACACCGGACGCAGAGAACGCAATGGTTCCGTCTTCGCCGAGCGGCGGACCGTAGACCTGGATGACACCATCTTCGGGTTCCATTTCGCCGATGATGTCGCACAGCCAGTCTTCATCTCCGTCCAGTTCGGCGGCGACATGGGCAAGCGTCCAGATTGCCGAGATCCTGTTCAGCTGCATGCACGTACCTCCTGCGCT
>CALGEF010000176.1 GCA_937881755.1 uncultured Acidobacteriota bacterium | reverse complement strand
CCCTGACCCCGGTCTGCGCGCCGTCACTGCTGGATGGGCCGCCGGGCCTGCACGTGCTGGACGATCTGGCCCTGCACACGCTGCTGCATGACGAGAATGAAAGCTTCGGCACTGCGGCGCCGACATGGGAGTTCTGGGCGCGCAACTGTGGCCTGAGCCTGCCCAAACCACTGAAATCACGGCGGTTCGGGCAATCCAACCTCGTGGTTCAGGCCGCGATCCAGGGGTTGGGCGTGGCCCTGGGGCGCAAGCCGCTGGTGATCGATGCGCTGCGCGACGTGCGGCTCGTGCGTCCCTTTGCCGAGATCACGCAATCGCCCCTATCCTACTGGCTGGTGGTGCGCCATGACCGCACCGAGAGCGCGAAGGTGCAGGATTTCAGCGCCTGGATCCGCGCCGAGGTTCTGGCCGAGCCGCCCCTGCCTGAACCGGCCCTCCTCAAAGATTAGCATGGCTAATGACATCATTATGTCGGGCCACTGGCATGGCGATCCGCTTTGCGGCAGGATGCGCGCCAATTGAGGTCAACAAGGGAACCCCATACCATGTATCTGAAGAACTGCTGGTATGTCGCCGCCTGGAGCGCAGACATCGGCCGGACCCTGAAAGCCGAGACCTTCCTTGACGAGAACGTGGTGCTTTACCGCAAGCAAGACGGCACCCCCGTCGCGCTCGAGGATGCCTGCCCGCATCGCAAGCTACCGCTCTCCTGCGGCAACCTCAAGGGCGACACGGTGGAATGCGGCTATCACGGGCTGACCTTCGATGGCGTGGGACGCTGTGTCGCCGCCCCGACGCAGGCCAGCGCGATCCCGCGCCGAGCAGCGGTGAAATCCTACCCTGTGGTGGACCGTTACCGCTTTCTGTGGATCTGGATGGGCGACCCGGCGCTGGCCGATCCCGACAAGATCTTCGAGATCCCGAATTTCGACGATCCCGGCTGGGGCAAGACCGATGGCGGGGTGATGGATATTGCCTGCCATTACCTCTGGGTTTGCGACAACCTGCTCGATCCCAGCCATGTGGCCTGGGTGCATGTGACCTCTTTCGCGGGGGCAGGTACCGATGATGAGCCGCTCAACCTCGATCGCCATGATAGGGGCGTGGTGGTCTCGCGCTGGATCGCGGGCAAGCCACCCTCGCCCTATTATGCCAAGCTGGTGCGCTTTGACGGCCCCTGCGACCGGCTGCAGCATTACGAGATGTGCCTGCCCGCCATCGGTGTGAACAAGTCGATCTACACTCCTGCCGGTACTGGCGGATATGCCGCAGCCCCCGTGCCGGAGACTTTCATCAACATTTCGTATAATTTCATGACCCCGATCGACGCCGACCGGACGCGGTATTTCTGGTTCCAGCACCGCAATGACCATGCCGATGATGTGGCGATCTCGACCTACATGAACGATGGCGCGCGCATGGCCTTCACCGAGGATCGCGAGGTGCTGGAAAAGGTGCATGAGGGCATGAAACACGCCACCACGCCCCATATCGACCTGGGGCTGGATGCAGGCGCAAAGAGTTTCCGGCAGATGCTCGACCGCGCCATCGCGGCCGAGGCGACGGCACAGGCCGCCGAATAACGGCGCGTCTCAGGCAGGGGGCAGGCCGGCGAAATCGCGCATGTCGGCGGCCGCCTCTTCGGCTGCCAGCGCGAACAGCTCTGCGCCATGATCGGGGCGGGCCAGTTCCGACCAAGAGCCCACGCGGCCACAGGGAAACTCTGCCCGGTGCTGGTCCGGCGGCCCGTGCCGATCGCCCGCATGCGCGGCCCGCCAGGCGGCATCGAGCGCCTTGGGCGCGGGCAGCGGCGCACGCTCGATACGGCGGTGCAGCGCCTGGGTCATCGCGATTTCCGAAGGCGTGGCGTGCATCCCTTCCCAGTCGCCATAGAGCGCGAGACGGCGCGCGTTGACGCGCGGATAGTCCCACCAGGACCGGATGCGCAGCTCCAGCGGCGCGCTGGCCGCAAGCGCGCGCAGCGGCGCAAGATTGGCGCCATGGCCGTTCAGCACGTAAAGCCGCCGGAACCCATGCGTGGCCAGAGCCGCGATGATCTCGGAGACAAGCGCCGAAAACGTCGCCTCGGACACCGAGATGGTGCCGGGAAACCCCATGTTGAAAGGTGCGGGCGTGTAGGCCACGGGCGGCAGCACCACGGAACCGGCGCGTTCCGCCGCAGCCTCGGCCACGGCGGTGGCGCAGAGCGCATCGGTACCGATCAGACCGATGGGGCCATGCTGTTCCATGGACCCCGTGGGCAGCACCGCGTCGGTCCGATGGGAAAGGTAGCGCTCCACCTCTTCCCATCCCATCAGGTCCAGCCTCATGAAATCCCGCCTTTCGAGATGATCCAGGCGGCCATTTGCGCGCGATACTCTGCCATCAAGGGTGCGCAGGTAGGCACCCTATCCCCCGCCCCTGCCCCGGGCGGGCGCGGCAGGCCAAGGGCCAGTGCCCCGCCCGCTGCCTCCAGCACAATCGCGACAGCCCAGAGACCGCAATCGGGAAGCCCGGGCTGCCCGCCTGCAAGGTAAGGGCCGTCACCGGCCAATTGCTCCAGCGTCTCGATCTGCCGCAGGAGCGCCGCCCGGATCGGGTCTGGCACGGGCTTGCCTGCGCCCACCAGCGGAAAGAGCGCCCGTACCGAGGGCTCCAGCCGCATGTCGATGAAGCGCGAGAGCGCGCGGCTTCGGGCGCGCTCCCTCGGGTCTTGCGGCATCAGCGGCTGGCCCGCGCCGATCTCGTCGAGATATTCGACGATGGCATCGGTCTCGGCCAGAACGAACCCGTCATGCACCAGCGCCGGGATCGTGCCCTGTGGAACGATCGCGCGATAGGCGGCACTGCCGTAGCCGTCCGGCGGCGCGATCTCGGGCAGGTAAAGTCCCTTGAGAGCCAGCGCCAGCCGCAGCTTGCAGCAATAGACGCTGATCGGCGTGGCGTAGAGGGTCAGCTCAGTTGCGGCCATGAACACCCGTCCCCATGCGCCGCTCAATCACCCGCACCCCCCAGGAGACCAGAAGGATCAGCACAAGATATTCCAGCACGAGGAAGGTGTAGATCTCGAGAGGCCGAAACTCCGCCAGGGTCAATTCGTTGGCGCGTCGGGTCAGTTCCTGAAACCCGATCACCGAGACCAGCGACGACATCTTGAGAACATAGACATACTGGTTGCCAAGGGCCGGCAGCACGGCGCGCACCACCTGCGGCAAGATCACCAGCCGCATGGTCTGGAACGGCTTCAGCCCCAGGCTGCGCGCGGCCTCGGACTGACCGACCTTGATCGATTGCAGGCCGGCGCGAAAGATCTCGGAGGTGAAGGCGCTATCGGAAATCGCAAGGCAGATGAGCCCGGTGACAAAGACGCCGAATTGCACCCCGGTCAGCGCGGGCAACCCGTAATAGACCCACAGGATCATCACGAGAAGCGGGATAGAACGGAAGAATTCCACATAGACCCGGCTTGCCAGAAACAGCCAGCGCCGCTTTGCAATGCCCATCAGCGCGACGGCAAGCCCAATCACGAGAGAGATGAGCATCGCCAGTGTCGAGATCGACACGGTGGCCCAGAACCCTTGCAGCAGGAAGGACAGGTTGGCCTGCCCGCGCGGGTCGGAGGGCGACAGGATGTACCAGGCAAAGGTATAGCCGCTGCCCGATCCGCCCATGGCGCAGCCCGACAGCGAGAGAGCCGCCAGCGCCAGAAGCGCCGGCAGCCGCAGATACGCCCGGACCCCGGGACGAGCCTTGCTCATGCCAGGCTCAGGACTGGCCGAGCCAGCGCTGGTTGAGACCGGCAAAGAACCCGTCAGTGCGCCTCAGCGTCACCCAGGTGTTGATGAAATTCAGCCAGGTCGGATCGTTTTGCGCCACAACATAGGCAAAGGGCCTGCGGTTGCGCATTTCCGAGCCGGGCACGAGAATGCGCAGGTCCGGGAAGCGCTGCACCAAGGTGCCGCCCTCGACGTTCGATGTGATGGTCACATCCGCGCGGTTCGACAGAACCTCCTGGAAGCCGGTGGCGGGCGATTGCACGGCCTGGATCGTGGCCTCGGGGAAATGGGCGCGGGCCTGTTCCTCGAAGACGGTGCCCATCGAAACCGCGACGCGCACGCCGGGCTGGTTGATCGCCTCCCAGCTGCCGAACCGGTCGGCATTGGCCGAGAGCGACAGCGGCACGGTGCCCGCTTCGGTATAGGGCATGCTGAAGGCCGCCACACGGGCCCGGGCGACATTCATGGAAGCCCCCGAGAAGATGTCGTAGCGGTCCGCGGCGATACCCGCGGTGATCGTGGCCCATTCCGCCACGACCCATTCGATCTCGACCTCGAGATCGGCGGCAAGCTGCGTCATCGCCTCGATGTCATAGCCCGCATAGCTGTTGGTGGCGGTGTCACGAAAGGACATCGGGTTGAAATCGCCGGTCGTGCCGACCCGAAGCTTGCCGTCACTGAGCACGCGGGCCAGCCGCGACCCTTCGGTCTGGGCATGTGCCTGCTTGCCGCCGGTCAACACCAATCCGCCGGTTCCCAATGCGGCGGCAACGAAAATCTCGCGTCTGTTCATGCGTGTCATTCCCTGTTGTCGAGTTCGCTTTTCGAAGTCTTGTCATGTGCGGCGCACCTTTGCCAGAGGCCGGGCTGACTGCGGGGTCAGAGCCGCCCCGCCTGCTGCCCGCCCGGCCACCGGCCCATGGGACCGGACGCCTGGCTTCGTTGCACCTTGTTGAATAGAGTTGCGCGAGGCGCAATAAATCGTCAACGAAAAAACTGCGTCCAACGCCTTGGCAACCGCTATTCTCCGCCAGTTCGCCGCGATCTGCACAAGGAACGACCCGCGGCTGCCCCTTTCCGGTCAGCTTTGCGCCGCGACCTCGTAGCCCGGTGCCGCCACGGATTGCACCGTGGTGATCGGTGCGGAGCCGATCCAGGTCGTGCGCTCCAGCACCAGAAGCGCGCTTCCCCGCGGGGTGTCCAGATGGCGCGCGATCTCGCCCTCGGCGTTGACCGCGTGGAACCGGACATCGACGCGGCTGTAGGGTTTGTGGTGCACCAGCCACTCATTCGCGCTGTGCTGCGCCAGGTCGACCTCGAGGATCTCGGGCGTCGTTGCCAGATCGATCCAGCGATCCTCGAGAATATAGGGGCGACGATCGGCAAGGTGCAGGGCACGCACATGCAGCATCGGGGACGGATCCTGCAGGCCGAAGCGCGCCATGACGGCGGGCGGGCTCTCGGCGATCGCGCGGCTGATCAGGCGGTAGCCGTAAAGGCTGCCGCGTGCCTCGACCTCGCGGCGGGTGACGGGGATGTCGAAGGTCGCCCGCGTGACCGGGTCGTTCGGCACATGGGTGCCACCCCTGCGCCTGCGCTCCACTAGGCCAGCCGCCGCCAGATCCTGCATCGCGCGATGCACGGTGGCGCGGGCGCAGCCCAGGTTACGGGCCAGATCCTCGTCACGGGGCAGCTTGTCGCCGGGCGCATAGTGCCGCGCAAGGATCCGGGCGCGGATCGTGTCGCGCACCTCGGTCCAGGAGAGGCGCGGCTCGGCGGTCAAATCGCCGTCTCCAGATCCCGCATCGCGCGCGTGAACTCGGCCACGATCACATCGCGCGCGACATGACGCCCCTCGCGCACGACATGGCGTCCGGCGCTCCAGACATCGCGCAGACAGGCGCGCGCGCCGCCACCAAAGATCAGGCTGTCGAGCGCGCGGTCACCGCTGCGGTTGCAGAGCCATTCGTTGTCATCGTCCAGCCCGATCAGATCGGCCAGCGCACCCGGCGCGATCCGGCCGCTGTCGCGCCCGGCGGCCTGCGCGCCGCCTGCAAGCCCCGCCTCGAAGAGCACCCGACCGGTGGAGTGGTCCAGGGTCGCCAGCGCCGCGCGCGACCGGTCGCGCAGGCGTTGCGAATATTCCAGCGTCCTGAGCTCACCGAACAGGGTGATGTCGATGTTGGAATCCGAACCAAAGCCGATCGTACCGCCCGCGCCAAGATAGGTGGTGGCGTTGAATATCCCGTCGCCCAGGCTTGATTCGGTGATCGGACAGAGGCCCGCGACCGCCCCGGTCCGGGCGAGCGCGCGCGTCTCGGCCTCGGTCATCTGGGTGCAATGGATCAGGCACCAGCGCGCATCCACCCCGTGCTCGGCCAGCAGCCATTCCGCCGGGCGCGCGCCGTGATGGGACAGCATCTCGTCCACCTCGGCCAGTTGTTCGGCCAGATGCATGTGGATCGGCCCGGTCGCGGCATGCTGCGCGATCTCGCGCAGTCCGACGGGATCGACGGCGCGCAACGAATGGGGTGCCGTGCCCAGCACGAAATCGTCAGGCGCCCGGTCGATCAGCCCGGCAGCCGCGCCATGCAGGCGCAGGAACCGCTCGGGGTCATTGCCGAAGCGTTGCTGCCCCCCCTGCAACGGGCGGCGGTCACAGCCGCCGAACTGGTAATGGACCGGCAAGAGCGTCAGGCCGATCCCGCTGCGCTCGGCGGCCGCGATGATCCGCCCCGTCAGCTCGGCCAGATCGTCATAGGGTACGCCGCCGATGGCGTGATGCAGGTAGTGGAACTCGGCCACGCCGGCATAGCCCGCCTCGAGCATCTCGAGAAACACCTGCGCCGCGATGGCCTCGACATGCTCGGGGGTCAGCTGGTCGAGAAATCGGTACATCAAGCGCCGCCACGTCCAGAAACTGTCGCGCGGGTCGGGACCGCGCGCCTCGGTCAGGCCCGCCATGGCGCGCTGGAAGGAATGGCTGTGCAGGTTCACCGGCGCAGGCAGCAAGAGCGCCGCGCGATGCGTCGGCGTCCGCTGCTGGGGCCCGACCGCTGCGATCCGGCCGGTCGCGTCGATGCATATCTCCAGATCAGTCTGCCACCCGCCGGGCAAAAGCACCTGACTTGCATGGATCACCTGCACGGTGCGTTCTCCGTTGACTTATTATGTACGTACATATTAATCTGATGCCCGGTGTGATGCAAGGTTTTCCGATGACCCCATCCCTTGTTCTGACCGGCCTGAGTGCCGCGACCATGGCCGCCCCGGATGGCGGCTATGGCCTGATCGCGGATGCCGCCATCGTGCTGACCGGCGACAGAATCGCATGGGTGGGGCCGCGCGCCGATCTGCCGACCGCGCACAAGAATCTCGAGCGGCGCGAGCTTGGCGGGCGGCTGGTCACACCCGCGCTGATCGATTGCCACACGCATATCGTGCATGGGGGCAACCGCGCACGAGAGTTCGAGATGCGGCTGGAGGGTGCCAGCTACGAGCAGATCGCGCGGGCAGGCGGCGGGATCGTGTCGACCGTGGCCGCCACCCGCTCGGCGACCGAGGACGATCTGCTCGGCTCCGCCCTGCCCCGCGTCGAGGCGTTGATCGCCCAGGGTGTCGCGGTGATCGAGGTGAAATCGGGCTACGGTCTGGACATGGACACCGAGCTGAAGATGCTGCGCGTGGCCCGCGCCTTGGGCCGCCTGCGCCCGGTGCGGGTCGTCACCAGCTTTCTGGGCGCCCATGCCATCCCCGCCGGGACCGATGCGGATAGCTATATCGACGGGGTCTGCCTGCCGACGCTGCGGGCCGCCCATGCCGAGGGGCTGGTCGATGCGGTTGACGGGTTTTGCGAGGGTATCGCCTTTCACAGCGCACAGATCGCGCGGGTCTTCGAGGCGGCCCGCGCGCTCGGGTTGCCGGTGAAGCTCCATGCCGAACAATTGAGCCATGGGGGCGGCACCGCGCTGGCCGCGCGCCATGGCGCGCTGTCGGCCGATCATGTGGAATATGCCACCGATGCAGATGCGCGCGCGCTGGCCATGGCCGGCACGGTCGCGGTGCTGCTGCCCGGCGCCTTCTACACGATCCATGAAACCCAGGCCCCGCCGGTGCAGGCCTTCCGCGCGCATGGCGTGCCGATGGCCGTGGCGACCGACTGGAACCCGGGATCCTCTCCACTGGGCTCGATCCTGCTGGCGATGAACATGGCCTGCACGCTCTTCCGCCTGACCCCGGCCGAGGCCCTTGCGGGCACGACGCGCCATGCCGCGCGCGCGCTCGGGCTGGCCGATTGCGGCAAGATCGCGCCCGGCCTGCGCGCGGACCTCGCGGTCTGGAATGTCACCGACCCGGCCGAGCTGTCTTATGGCATCGGCATCACCCCCTTGCATCAGCGGATCTTCGGAGGCGTCGCATGACCCACACCCTGCATCCCGGCACGACGACGCTGGCCACGCTGGAGGCGATCTGGCGGTCGGACGGGCCGGTGGCGCTGGACCCCGCGGTGCGCGCCGGGGTCACGGCCTCGGCTGCGGTGGTCGCGCGCGCGGCACGGGGTACGGTGCCGGTCTATGGGGTCAACACTGGCTTTGGCAAGCTCGCCTCGGTCCGGATCGCACCTGAAGATACCGAAACGCTGCAACGCAACCTGATCCTGTCGCATTGCTGCGGCGTGGGCGAGGCGCTGGACGCGCCGACGGTGCGGCTGATGATGGCGCTGAAGCTTCTGTCG
>CALGEF010000175.1 GCA_937881755.1 uncultured Acidobacteriota bacterium | reverse complement strand
TCAATATGGATTGTTCAGCGCGCGGAACGGCACCGGTCGGAGCAGAATCGCACTTCATCCCAGACCTTTTCCCATTTCTTGCGCCAGGTGAACGGACGCGCGCAGCGGGCGCAGACCTTTACCGGAAGGTCGCGCCTGGCGACCGCTTTGCCGCTGCCGGGCTTACGAGGCATGGGGCAGGCCGAGATCGAGGCTCAGCTGGGCGGGCGGGGCTGGCTTGCGCTCCGGCCCGCGGGAGGCGGCCCGGCTGCGCTGGCCGGTCGCCGGGATGCCGGAGCGGCGGCTGCCATGCCGGGACTGGATATCCTCCGCGCCGGATGCATGGCCGGGCGCCCTGCGCACGCCAGCAATACGGGTCCGGGCTTCTTCGGCTGCAGCCATGTGGTCCACCATGCGCATCGGATACGTCTGACCCAATACGATCCCGGCGGCAGAAAGGATCTCAGGCGGCGCCTCCCAGGGCGCATGCAGGAAGGCGTCCGTCAGCCCCGCAAGTTCCGGAACCCATTGGCGGATGAATGCGCCTTCCGGATCCTGATCGCGGGACTGTTTCACCGGGTTGTATATGCGCGGCGTGTTGATGCCGGTTGTGCCGGACTGCATCTGCACCTGCGGATAGTGGATGCCGGCCTCGAAATCCGTGAAGCGCGCGGCGAGGCGCTCGGCCGGCACTTTCCAGTCAAACCAGAGATGGTGCGAGGCAAAACCCATCGCCATGGCGCGCATCCGGAAGTTCAGCCAGCCGGTCGCTTTGAGGGACCGCATGCAGGCATCCAGAAAGGGAAAGCCCGTGCGGCCTTCGATCCAGGCTTCGAGGCGCGGGTCAGACGCTTCGGGGCGCGGGCGCAGGCCGTCATAGGCGGGGTGGAGGTTGCGGCTCTCCAGCGAGGTCTGGTCTTCCAGCTTCTGGATGAAGTGGCAGTGCCAGTAGAGACGCGAGATGAAACTGTCGATCGAGGCCGCGAAGGTCTCGTCGCGCTGGGCTGTCTGAACGCTTCGGGCGCGGCGCGCGGCTTGCCAGGCTTCGCGCAGCGAAACGGTGCCGAAAGCAAGGTGCGGCGACAGGCGCGAGCAAGCCTCGGCGCCGCTGAGCGGGCTCGACATGTCACGGCGATAGGTGCGCCCGCGCGCCTCCAGGAAGGAGCGCAGGCTTTCGACCCCGGCGCTGCGCCCGCCCGGCTGGCGGGCCGGGCAGTCGTCTGCGCCGAGGCCGAAATCTTCGGCGATGGGCCAATGGGACGCCGGAAGGCGAGGCGCGCGAAGGCTGTCCGGCGCCTTGCCGCGGGGTTCGGCCATCCGCCGCTCCCAGTGCGCGGCCCAGCCGTTACGCGACTTGAGAGCGCGCACGACGCCGGACTGAGCCTGCTCGCGCACCGAGATGCCGGCATTGCGCGCCCAGCGGCGCACCTGCCGGTCCCGGTCATATGTCCATTGCAGGCCGGTTTCCTCGTGGGCGTGGATCGCCTCGAGCCCATAGTCGCGGTGGAGCGCGGAGAAGACATCCGTCGCCTGGCCCGATCGCACGACGAGACGGCAGGCGCGCGCTTCCAGGGCCGAGTCCAGCTCACGCAAGGACTCGATCAGGAAATCGAACTGCCGGCGGGAATGTTCCGGCTGGGCCCAGTAGCCCGGCTCGAAAATGTAGAGCGGCAGTACGGGCGCGCCGCTCGCCGCCGCGGCCAGAAGCGGTGCGTGATCATGGACCCGAAGGTCCCGCTTGAACCAGACGACATGAACACCAGACATAGAACAAAGATAGAACAAATGGCCGGATGCTTCAAGGGGTAACCTCAGACTGGACGACTTGTGCTGCCGCTCTAGGTCCCTTTCATAACGCCACGGGGGCTGCCATGACCATTGCGATTGTCGGCGCCGGGATGGCCGGGCTGTCGGCAGCTGAGACGCTATCGGCGCAGGGCCGGAGCGTTCGGCTGTTCGACAAGGGCCGGGGCGCGGGCGGGCGGATGGCGACGCGCCGGGCCAGCGTCAACGGCTCGAACCTCACGTTCGATCACGGCGCGCAGTATTTCACCGCCCGCTCGGAAGGGTTCCGGGCGGCGGTATCGTGCTGGCTTTCAGCCGGCGTCGCCGCGCCGTGGGACGACGAGGAGGCGTCGGGCAAGGCGTCCGAGCGCTTTGTCGGCGCGCCGGGAATGAACAGCATCCTCAAATCCATGGCGGCGCCACTGGACGTGTCCTGGGGCGCGGAAGTCAGCACACTGGAAGGCGGGCCCGGCCGCTGGAGCCTGCGCTTTGCGGATGGCTCGGCCGCTGGAAATTTCGAACGGGTGATCGTCGCCGTACCGGCCGAACAAGCGGCTGTTCTGCTCGTGGCGGCGTCGCCGGAACTGGCGGCGAACGCTAAAAAGATAAAATCCGAACCGTGCTGGGCCGCGATGCTGGCGTATGATGAGCCGACCCGTATCGTAAGCCTGAGTTTCGAACCCTCCGACGGCCCGCTCGGCTGGACGGCGCGCAACTCGTCAAAGTTCGGACGCACCGACGCGGAGACCTGGGTGCTGCACGCGCGGCCCGAATGGTCCGCAGCCAACCTTGAAGCCGCGGCGGAAAAGGTCGCGGCGAGGCTGGTTGAATCCTTCCGTGAACAGACGGGTGCAGGCGCGCCCGTCTTCTCGCAGGCGCACCGCTGGCGGTATGCGCGAGTGGCCGACCCGCTCGGCACGCCGTTCCAGCTGGACCCCGGGACGGGTCTGGCCACCTGCGGCGACTGGCACCTCGGCGCAAGGGTCGAGGCGGCCTGGACAAGCGGGCATTTGCTTGGATTGCAATTGTTGCGGCAGTGAAAAGTCTTCATTCTAAGGTTTTAGGAAAACCGGCGGGTTTCCCGGCATGGCAGCCGATGGGGAAGGCTTGTTCGGGCCGACGCGCGGCGCGCGAGGCCGCCTGCGGGTTTCTGCGTCGCTATCCTGGAACAGCGACGGCGGACGAGGACAGCGACGGGCCGGTCTGAGACTGGCCGGCCTGAACGATGTTGACCGCGCTCAGGGGCGAGGCGGATACAGCGCCGCAGTTTGTGGCGGCGATCCGCGCGCAGGATTGTCCGGAAGGCTGGCGGGACGTGAAACGCCTGATCGAGACCGGCGATGAGGTCGCGGCGCTTGCGTCTGCTGGCTGCTGCAATCGATCGCAATGGGCCGGGCGCTGTAAGGCATTGCGAATTGTGCGCACTTCCGGGCGAGGACGCCGTACCGGGCGTGATGCCGGGGGGGGGCATTTCGAAATCGCAACGTTCGTCTTCCGTTCGCTACGCTGCTTTGTCTTTCTGACGCCGCGTGACCGCTTGGCGGACGCACGCGCCGGGCTTAGGGTGTCATCGAAAATGAGCATCATCCGAGGGAGTAAGCCGATGGCCTATGACAATGCCGAGCAACTCGAAGAATTCCGTGTCGAGGCGCGCAAGTGGCTGGAGGAGAACTGTCCGCCCTCGATGCGCACGCCGATGGCGGACGACGAAGTGGTCTGGGGCGGCCGCAACGCGACCTTCAAGAACCCGGAGTCCAAACTCTGGCTCGACCGGATGGGCGAGAAGGGCTGGACCTCGCCGGAATGGCCGAAAGAGTATGGCGGCGGCGGTCTTACCCGCGCCGAGGCCCGTGTGCTGGAGCAGGAATTGCGCCGCATCAAGGCGCGCCCGCCGCTCTTCTCGTTCGGTCTCTGGATGTTCGGCCCGGCGCTGCTCGAATTCGGCAATCACGAACAGAAGCTGCGCTTCATCCCGGATATCCTGAAGGGCAAGACCCGCTGGTGCCAGGGCTATTCCGAACCGGGCGCCGGCTCTGACCTCGCCGGCCTGCAGACGCGCTGCGAGGACAAGGGGGGCCATTACCTGATCAACGGCCAGAAGGTGTGGACCTCCTATGCCGACAGGGCGGACTGGATCTTCTGCCTCGTGCGCACCGATACGTCGGCCAAGCATGAAGGCATCAGCTTTATCCTGTTCGACATGAAATCGCCCGGCGTGGAAGCGCGCCCGATCCAGCTGATTTCCGGCGAGAGCCCCTTCTGCGAGACCTTCTTCACCGATGTGAAGGTGCCAAAGGACCAGCTCGTCGGCCGCTTGAACGGCGGCTGGGACATTGCCAAACGCCTGCTGCAATTCGAGCGCTCGTCGATCTCGGCCGGCGGGTTCGGCGGCACCGGTGGTTCGGGCATCCTTGGCCCGGAAGACTATGCCAAGCAGCATATCGGCACCGATGAAGCCGGCCGTATCCTTGACGGCGACCTGCGCGGGCGCATCACCGATCACCGGATGTATGCCAAAGCCTTTTCGCTGACCGTGCAGCGCCAGACCGAGCAGGCGAAGGCGGGCCAGGCGGTCGGCCATACCGCGTCGATCCTGAAATACGGTGCGGCCAAGATGAACCAGGACCGGCACGAGCTGCTGATCGAGGCGCTCGGCACCGAGGGTCTCGGCTGGGACGGCGAGGGCTTCGACAAGAATGCCAAGAAGGTCACGCGCCAGTGGTTGCGCTCGAAAGGCAACTCGATCGAGGGCGGCACGTCCGAGATCAACCTGAATGTCATTGCCAAGCGTGTACTTGGCCTGAAGGAGCACCAGTAGGATGTCATTCGTTCTGACAGAAGACCAGGAAATGCTTCGTGAAACAGCGATGTCGCTGGTACAGGGCGAGTTGCCCGTATCGCACCTCCGGGCGTTGCGCGACAAGGGTGCCAACGGAAATGATCCGGAGACGCGCAGGAAGCTGGCCGAGCTTGGCTTCTTCGGCGTGATCATTCCGGACGAGCCGGGCGCGGAAACGTTCGGACTTGTCGGGCTTGGACAGATCCTCGAAGCGCAGGGCCGCACGCTGGCGGCGACGCCATTGTTGCAGACGGCGCTGATCGCCGCCTGCGCTCTGCAGCTCGGTGGCACGCCGGCGCAGAAGGCCGAATGGCTGCCGAAGATCGCAGCGGGCGAGGCAACCTTCGCCCTCGCGCTCGACGAGTCGGCGCATTTTTCGCCCTACACCATCGCCACCGAAGCCGAGCGCGACGGACAGGGCTTCACGCTGAACGGCCTGAAGAAGTACGTGCCAGATGGTCATTATGCGGACGTTTTCATTGTTGCCGCACGCACCTTCGGTGAAGCAGGCGACCGGCACGGCATCAGCCTGTTCCTTGTGCCGAGCACCGCTAAGGGCGTAACGGTCACGGCCTTGAAAACGGTCGACAGCCACGGCGCCGCACATATAAGCTTCGAGGACGTGCATGTGCCGGACGCGGCGTTGATCGGCCCGGCCGATCAGGGGGCGGACATTCTTGACCCGGTGATCGACCGCGCCGCGATCGGCATGTCAGCCGAAATGCTGGGCTCCGCGCAGGCCGCGTTCGACATGACGCTGGACTATCTCAACAACCGCAAACAGTTCGGTCAGTTGATCGGCTCGTTCCAGTCGCTCCAGCACCGCGCAGCAAAGATGTTCGTGGAACTTGAGATGACACGCTCCTGCGTGGCGGCTGCGCTGGGCGCGGTAGATGCCGGCAAGGCCGATGTCGCCGAACTCGCGAGCCTCGCGAAAGCAAAAGCCGGCGAACTGGTGCACCTCGTCTCCAACGAATGCGTGCAGATGCACGGAGGCATCGGGATGACCGATGCGGCCGAGCCCGGTTTCTACATGAAACGGGCCCGTGTGCAGGAAGCGCTGTATGGCTCGGCGAGCTGGCACCGCGACCGGTATGCACGTCTCAACGGATTCTGACCCGCGTCAAATCCGGCCCGCGCGTCGATTTCACCTTTGAATTCCTGACTTTGCCCCCATGTGCTTCAGGGGGCAGTGACAGGAGATTTGAGAAATGTCCATTTCACGCGCGGCCGCAAAGCCGCTGTGCACGGCCGCCGAGTTTGAGCTGGCGAATGAAAGTTATCCGCCGATCGTCAGGGCGCTTGATGTCAAGGGGCTGCGGAAGCGCGTGGCGCGCGCGCGTAAGCTTCGTGACAAGTATTCGGATCTTGCCGCGAAACAAACCCGCGAAATCAGGGGCAAGGTGGCGCCGACACGGCGGCGTGCACCGACAGGTAACCAGGCCACAGTCACGAAGCAGGCCTTCTTTGCTGAAACGCTGGAAAGGTTCGAGACGCGGCTAGGGATCGCTGAACGCAAGACGCAGCGCGAGGACGCGAAATCCGCTGCCGAAAAAGCCAAGGCGGCGCTGTCTGCAGCGCTGGCACGCAAGAAAGCGGGCGAAGCCGGGGCAGGTCCGTCCCGCAAGGCCGGCCGCGGCATGAAATCCGTGCCCTCGGAAAAGACCCAGGCCTATCCCAATCTTCCTATGATGCGCGGCGCGACCCGCGCGGCCCATGCCCGCGCGCAGGCAAAGCGAGACAATCGGGGCAAGTAGTCTGCCCTGCGAACGGAAATCGCCGCTCCCGAAAACCGGGGCGGCGATTTCATTTGGGATGCAAGACGATCAGACGGCCTTGAGGGCGGCGGCCTTGCGCAGTTCCTTGGTGACGAGATAGTAGATGACAGGGCGGTGCTTGGCGCGTACCGAGCGGCCATATTTTTCGATGGCTGACTTCAGCGCAGCTGCGCCCTTTTCCTCGTCTGCGACGCCAAGTTTCTTCACGATGAAACTCGTCCGCACACGCTCTAGTTCACTTTTGTCAGATGCCGCGACGGTTGCGGAGTCCGCCTTGTAGATCGAAGGCCCGCAAGCTTTGACGCAGGCATCGAGCAGGACAAGATCCGGCTTTGCCTCACCGACCTTTTCTTTCAGGTCGGCGACATACTTCTCGACAAGCAATTCCTTCGCACTGGGCGCTTTCGCCATAGGTTATTTTCCTTTTCTGGTTTGTCTGCCGTGGCTCCTGAGACAGGAGCGTGACAATGCGTTGGGAGGCGAAGCTGTTGCTCCGCCTCCCGTAAAAGACGCCAGTTTGCCAGAATGATCAACCGTTTTTGGCTGAGGGGCTTAATCAGTGCCGTGTGCGGATGATCACTGATCGATCCTGTAGATCATGCAGACGCTGGCGGAAACCGGCTGGGACTTGTCGTCGGAGGGAAGGTTGAGTGCGTCGATATCGGCCTGCGTGATGGTGACCTGACGGCCATCAATCATGCCGGAGGCGACCGGTGGCGCAGAAGGCGGCGGCGGCGCCATAGCATACGACTTGTCGTAATAATTGTAGTCGCTGCCCGCCATCGACGACCAGTTGCCGAGGCAGGGGCCCGAGCCTTCCTGTACGACCATCAGCTTGCCGAGCTTGGATCCGCTCGCCTTGGCGGTTGCTTCGGCGCGGGCGGCAGCGTCCTTGACCGCGGCCTCGTAGGCTTCGCGGTTCAGTTCAGTCGTGCGCTCGAGATAGGTCGACAGGCCCGTCGAGTTCTCCGGGCCCAGCGCCAGAGCTCCGGCGCGGGCGGTGCCGGCCTTGGAGACATCCTCGACGGTGACGCTCAGCGTCACGCGGGCTTCATAGGCACGGATCTTGTCGGAGCGCTCGTTGTCGATGCGGTTACCGTCTTTGTCCTTGTACTGTTCATAGAGGGCCGTGACATTGACCGATGACTGGATGACGGATTCCTTGCCGGCAGCCTTCTTGATCGTCTCGTAAGCGAGGCGGCCGCGCTCGACAGCGAGCTGCATCGCCTTTTTCGAATCCTTGTCGGTTTCCAGATAGGTGACCGAGAAACTGGCGCGGTTCGGCGCGACCTGCATGTCGGCGCGGCCGAGAACCTCGATCACCGGAACGCGTGTCCAGTACGGCGTGGTGAAGGCCTGGTCCTGAAAGTCTGGCGCGCCCTGCGCGAAGGCAGGCAGGAACGCGGCGGCGGTGCAGGCGGCCATGAGGCCGGCGGTAAAACGGGTGAAGCAAGTCCGGTTTGTCATGTGTATCCCCACAAAGACATTTTCAGTCAGCTGCCGCGTTGATGCGGCAACGCTTTGACTATTCAAGTCTTATTGTGTCGGCACAATGACCGCGGGAGCCTTAAGCGTTCGCTTCGGACTGCAGGTGGATATACAGCTCGATGCCCATCCGCTCGATCAGGGCGAACTGTTTCTCCAGGAAGTCGACATGCTCCTCCTCATTGTGGAGGATTTTTCCGAACAGGTCCCGGCTCACGTAATCGCGCACCTTTTCGGAATGCTCCATCGCGTCACGCAGCACGGGGATGGCGATGTTCTCCAGCGCCATATCACATTTGAGGATTTCCTCGACGCTTTCACCGATATGCAGCTTCCCGAGGTCCTGAAGGTTCGGCAGGCCGCCGAGGAAGAGGACACGTTCGATCAGCCAGTCGGCATGGTGCATTTCCTCGATCGATTCGTCGTGTTCTTTCTTGCTGAGCTTGGAGACACCCCATTCCCGCAGCATCCGCGAGTGCAGGAAATACTGGTTTATAGCCGTCAGCTCGTTCTTGAGGGCGAGGTTTAGGTATTCGATGACTTTCTTGTCGCCTTGCATGAGCGGCTCCTGAGTCTGGGAGGTTACGGGATCTGCCGGACCATATAGGCGAGCCGCGAAGAGATGGCAATAAAAAACCTAATAAAATCA
>CALGEF010000174.1 GCA_937881755.1 uncultured Acidobacteriota bacterium | reverse complement strand
CGCATCGGCGCGGGCCGCGAGCGCGCCGTCTTCCTTGACGATCCGGGCAGTGACGTGGACGAACTCGCCGTCGACGGCGGAGACTTTCGGATGCGCTTCGATCCACTCGCCTTCGCGGGCGATTTCCATGAACTCAACGGTCAGCTTAATGGTGACGGACATCTTGCCGGTGGCGGTCCAGACGGCCCAGGCCAGTGCGCTGTCGGCAAAGGCGCAGGCCATGCCGCCGTGCAGGAAGCCCATGCCGTTGCAATGCCGGTCGAGCACCCAGAGGCCGGTGCGCATGTCGCCTTCGGCGATCGCCCGGTAGCTCGGCCCGTTATGGATGGTGAACTTGCCGCGAGAAGGCGAAGCGGCAAATCCCGGCCGGGGTTCGCGCGCCGGCAAGGCCGGATCAGCCACGCGTTTTGTTGAAGATCGGATGTTCGACGGTGTCGCCCGGGGTGATGCCGAGTTGCTTGGCACGGCCGCCCGGAATTTCGAGCACGGCACGTAGGGGAACGCCCGGGCCGAGGGAGCGGAGCGAGCCGGGCACGGCGTTGCGGGCGATGGCGATGACCTGGCCGGCATCGTCCATAAAGAGCATGTCGAGCGGGATCAGCGTGTTCTTCATCCACATGCTGGCGGGGCGGACCTCACCGAAATCGAACAGCATGCCGGCATCCGGCGCGAGGCTTTCCCGGTTCATCAGGCCCTGGCGGATGGCGTCCGGCGTATCGGCGATCTCGACCGTGAAGGCGTGCGAGGCCTCATCGGTCCTGACGGTCAGCGGCGTTACGGCCAGCTGGGCGAAGGCAAGCTGGGCGAAGAGAGCCAGCACGGCGGCAGAAGCAAACAGGAAACGGGTCATGTACACAGGAATAATCACCGGAATCGAAAGCGGCAAGCGCCGGAGGCTGTAAGTCAATGGTTTGTCGCGCCGTTTGCCCGGAAACCGGGCGGCGCTTTCCGGAACGCCGCTCTAACGCTTCGCACGCACCGCCAGGACGTGGTCGCCCTTGGCGCCGGACTCAATGATCACCTCGATCAGGGTGCCGGGTTCAACCTCGTCATAGCCGGCCTTGCGCAGGGCGACGGCGTGCACGAAAATATCGATCTCGTCGGTGGCGCGGCGGACGAAGCCGTAGCCGCGGGCCTTGTTGAACCATTTGAGAGTGACGGCTTCATAGTCCGGTCGTTCGCCCCGCTCCCTGGCGACGGCGGCGCGGGGGCGCTCCATCTCGATGATGTGGACGCTCTGCCAGCCGCGCGGACGCAGGGCCGCATCGCAGATGATCCTGGCGCCTTCGTCGGCGAGCGTTTCGCCATAGTTGCGCAGGCAGGAGATGTGGATCATCACGTCGCCCGTGAGTGAAGCATCCGACGCCGATTCCGCGACGATGAAGCCATAACCCTTGACGGTGTCGAACCACTTCACGCGGCCGATCACCCGGACCACCGGTTCGGCAACTGGCGGGTCTGATTCGCTTATGGCCACACTGTTCGTCATCAACCACATTCCCCAGACACGAAAACTAGTGTGCGAAAACGCGCTTGTCACGCGATGTTCACAAGCCCTGAGTGATCCAGGGCCTCTTTCGAGGGAAGATGCGGCAGGATAAGGGTGGGGAAGCTGGCAGTCCCTAGGGGAGTCGAACCCCTCTTTTCAGGTTGAAAACCTGACGTCCTAACCGATAGACGAAGGGACCGCACGGCTTTGAGAGGCGCGATATAGCGGCTGATTCAGGACAGGGCAACCCACCTCGCCGCGTTTGAGACAGTTTGTTCAGACGCGGCTGACGTCCAGGGTTTCGAGCTGCACGCGCTCGCGTCCGTTCCAGGTATCGGCCTTCAGCCGGCCGGCCAGGCTGAGCCGCCCGCCCTGCCGGAGCGCGTCGCCCATCGGGGTGCCTTCGGCCCGCCAGGCAATGGACTCGAGACGGCCGGAGGCGTCTTCGACGGTAAAGCGCAGGTGCTGCGTGCCGACGCGCCGGACGCCGGTGACGTTGACATCCTTAAGCAGGAAGACGGGTTCCGGCGCGCCGACACCGAAGGGCCCGATGGAGGCGATGGCGGTGACGAGCTGGGGCGTCGCGGCGCCGGGGGCGAGCACAGCGTCGATGTCCATGTCGAGCGCGGCGTCGCGTTCGGCAGCGAAGGCGGACATGTGATCGAGCATCCAGGCTTCGAAAGCCGGCAGCTGGTCAGGGTCCATGCTGAGGCCGCCGGCCATGGCGTGGCCGCCGCCGGACAGGATGACGCCTTGCCGCGCCGCTTCAGAGATGGCGGCGCCGAGGTTGACACCTCTGACCGAGCGGCCGGAGCCCTTGGCGACCGGGCCCAGGCCGTCGCCCCAGCCGATGACGATGCTGGGCAGGTGGAAGCGGTCCTTCAGGCGGCCGGCGACGATGCCGATGACGCCGGGGTGCCAGCCTTCGCCGGCGGCGATCAGCACGCCGCGCGCGGGATTTGCAGCGAGGGCACGTTCGGCCTGCGCGGTGGCGGCGTCGAGGATGGCGGATTCCAGCGCCTTGCGTTCATCGTTCAGGCCGTGGAGGCGTTCGGCGAGTTCGATGGCTTCAGCGCGGTCGTCGGTGGCGAGGAGTTTGGCCGCGAGCCAGGGATCGCCGACGCGGCCGCCGGCATTGAGGCGCGGGCCGAGCAGGAATGTCGCATGGTAGACGGTTTCGATCCTGCCGATGCCTGAGACATCCGCAAGCGCGCGAAGGCCGGGGTTCTGGTCGCGCGCCATCATGCTGAGGCCCTGGCGGACGAAGGCGCGGTTGACGCCGTGCAGCGGGGCCATGTCGCAGAGGGTGCCAAGGGCGCAGAGATCGAGCAGCGGCATGATGTCCGGCAGTCCGCCGGGCGGAGCGATGGCGCGCTCGCGGGCGAGACGGTTCAGCGCGGCGACGAAGACGAAGACAACGCCGGCGGCGGCGAGGTGGCCCTGCCCCGAATTGCAGTCCGGGCGGTTGGGGTTGACCAGCGCGGCGGTGTGCGGGACGGCGCCGGACATCAGGTGGTGGTCAATCACGACGATCGGCAGGTCGATGGCGACGGCCTCGTCGAGGGCGCGGATCGCGGCGGCGCCGCAATCGACGGTGATGACAAGTTCGGCGCCCTGGGCCTTGAGATACCGGAAGGCTTCCGGTGAGGGGCCATAGCCCTCTTCCAGCCGGTCCGGCACGTACAGGCCAAGGTCGCGGCCCCAGGCGCGGAAGTAGCGGGCGAGGATGGCGGAGGAGGTTCCGCCGTCGACGTCATAGTCGGCGAAGACGACGACCTTGCGGCCATCGAGGACCGCGTCGAGGATGACACCGGCGGCCTTGTCCATGTCGGCAAAGCTGCTCGGGTCCGGGAAGAATTCGCGCAAGGTGGGCGCGAGGTAGCCTGCGGCGCCGGCTGCCTCGACGCCGCGCACGGCCAGGAGGCGGGCCAGCAGGTCCGATCCGCCGACCGCCGGCAGGAGGCTTTGAACGGCGCGCGGCTCGCCCTGGAGCAGGCGCCAGCGCCGCCCC
>CALGEF010000173.1 GCA_937881755.1 uncultured Acidobacteriota bacterium | reverse complement strand
ATCGCGGCTGGTGGCCGGCTCTTTCAGCTCCGCTTCCATCTGCGAAAAGACGCGCCCGGTTTCTGCGTCTGGCCCCAGCCGGTCGAACATGCCGGACACCTGCGCCTCAGTCAGTGTGCGCGGCGCGCCAATCTCCCGGGCGAGCCGGCGCCGCACCAGCGCCAGGAAGCCCGGCGCCATCCGTGCCTCGCGCCGCGCCATCACCACCAGCCCCGCCGAATTGTCTGCCAGGGCCTGCTTGCCGAGCGCAATGGCGCGCGCCTCCGCGAGCGGCGGCCCGAACCGGACCGTCGCCGCCCAGCCCAGCAGCAACGCCGCCGCGAGCGCCACCAGCGTCACGCCAATATAGGGAACACTGAACATCATCTTCAGCAGGTTTTCGGAGCGCTCGAACCCGTGCAGCGTCGCATCCAGCAGAATTGGTTCGTTGCTATCGTAGCGCAGGAAATCCACCATCTGCACGGCGAAGCGGGCATTCTCGCGCTGCGCAAGGCCGAAGGTGTGGAACACGTCCGGGTCACTCAATATGTAAAGGCTTCGCGCCGGATCATACGCCAGCAGCGCGCCGTCCCCGACAGCTATGATAGTCTCGAGCGACCCATCCCTGATCAGCTGCAGCCGTACATCCGGCCTGATCGGCGCGGCGCCAAACGGCGTCTCGATATTGCCTGGAGCGCGCACCCGGAGGATCTCCGCATCCGGATAAGCTACGCTCAGCTGGTCGTTCAGGTCCCGCGCCTCGATGAAGCGCGTGTCTGCCTGGCGCGCCGCGTTCACCGGATCGGTGCGTCCCGTCCATTTCGGCAATACCACCAGCGTCGCGGGCTGAAACACCCGGTCATCCAGCACCGAGAAGTTGCCATAGGCCGGCAGCGTCACGATCATCAGCCCCCGGCCGCGCGACTCCAGATCGCTCTCCAGCCGCGAAACCTTCACCGGATATCCGGCGTCCTCCAGCAGCCGCACAAAGCCGTTATAGCCCAGCGCCGATGTCGAGTACGGATGATCGCCCGCGCGGTTGCGCTCGCGCAGCTCCGGCGCCCAGCCCGCCATAACCAGCACGGCGCCGAACGAGATGGCGGCCACCGTGATCAGGATCGCCGCGACGCGGGCCGAGAAGGGGGAAGATGAAGGCGGGCCGCTCATGCCCAGGCCTCGCCGAAGGCAAAGTCTTCGTAGCTGCGCCGCGCTTGCTGCCAGCCCCCGGCGTCCACCGCCCGGCCCCCGAAGAAGCTGCGTTCGACCACCTGGATGATCGGCCCCAGACCGCGCCTCGCGCGTTCCGGCAGCTTTCCGAGCCCGGCGATCTCGCGCGCCGTCAGCGAGGTCGGCACGCCGCCCTCGAGACGCACCTGCAGGTCCTCGATGGAGCGGAACAAGAGCAGATGCACCGCCTCGGCAAACCGGCCCTGCCGCGCCAGCGCATCTGCCTCCTCGAGCAGCGACCGCGCCGCCGAAGCATCCGGCCTCAGATCCTGCAGCACATCATCCACGCGCTTTTCCTTCGGCGTCTTCCTGCCGGCAAACCGCATCCGGACAGCCTCGCCGAACAGGAAGTAGAGCAGCCCGGCCACAATCAGCCCTGCAGCGATCCAGAAGACGACCTGGAAGAGGGGCCCCAGCGCTTGCAGGAACTGCGCGAACGCCCGCAGCCAGCCGGGCGGCGGGGACGGCTCCGGAATGTCGATATCCTCTTCCGGCCGCTCCAGCTGGAGCTCGCTATCGGCAAGGTAGGCTGCATACGCCCGGTCAATGGCGGCCAGGTCGGTCTCGATCGCGGGCGCGTCCCCGCTGGCATCCGCCGGCGGTCCGAAGTCTTCGAAGGCCGGCTCTGCGGCGAAAGGCGCCTCAGGCGCGGCCTGCGCGGGCGCCGGTAGCGTCAGCAAAAGGCAGAGGGCCAGCGCACCCAGAGGCGTCCTTAACCTGCTCATCAAGGACCGGTCCTCCCCCGCGATTCCGCGGCACGTCTCGCTGGCAGACTATTTCAGAGGTCGCCGCGCCCTTCAACGGGCACTTGCGGCAGGGCGCAATCCGGCGTTACAGGCCGCGCATGACCGCAGGGAGGCAGGATATGGACAAGGCAGAGGCGTACCGCCAGCTCACCGAGGAAATCGTCAGCGTCGTGGCGGGGGAAACCTCCGATACGGCCCGCTATGCCAGCGCCGCCTGCCTGCTGACCCTCGCCTTCAGGCCCCGCTTTTTCTGGACCGGCTTCTACCTGGTCGATCCCCTGAAACCGGATGAGCTGGTCGTCGGTCCCTATCAGGGCACGCTCGGCTGCCTGCGCATCCCGTTCGGCAAGGGCGTCTGCGGCCATGTCGCTGCGACCCTCGCGCCGGTCATCGTGCCGGACGTCCACGAATTTCCAGGCCACATCGCCTGCGACTCCGCGTCCAACTCCGAAATCGTCGTGCCGGTCTTCAAGGTGGACGGCACGCTCGCCGCCGTCCTCGACGTCGACTCCGCCGAGTATGATGCCTTTGACGAGATCGATCAGGCCGGCCTGGTCGAGATCTGCCGGATCCTACTGACCGCCTGAGACAGGCAGGGCCAGGATAGCCGCAGCGGTGGGTTCCAGCGTCTCCGGTTCGGGCGGCGGCGGCGGGGCAGTCGGCGGGCCGGCGATCTGACCAATCCGGCTGCGCAGCGCTTCTTCGAGGATGTCCAGCTTGCGCGCGCGCAGGCCCTCGATCGGCTCGGGCTTGGCGTCCAGCTTCATCCAGACGT
>CALGEF010000172.1 GCA_937881755.1 uncultured Acidobacteriota bacterium | reverse complement strand
CGCCGCAGGCAATACCCTTATAGGCGGCGATCCTGCGCCCTTCGATGGAGGAAGTTGTGGTGATGATCATCTGTTCGTCCTATTGCGCTGCCGAAAGGGCCGGATCCGTCCTGGCGTCCAGCAATTCGAGCATGCGAATCGCGCTGTCGGCAATCACGGTGCCAGGTGGGAAGATGGCGGCGGCTCCGGCGGAGCGCAAGGCGTCGAAGTCCTGCGGCGGGATCACGCCGCCCACGATGATCCGCGCATTCGCCGCGCCTTCGTTGCCGAGCGCGCGTTTCAGTTCCGGCACCAGCGTCAGGTGGCCCGCCGCCAGCGATGAGGCCGCGACGATATCCACGCCCGCCCTGCGCGCATCGGCCGCGGCTTCCTCCGGCGTCTGGAACAGCGGCCCGATCTCGACTTCCCAGCCAAGGTCCATCAGCGCAGAGGCGACAACCTTCTGCCCCCGGTCATGTCCGTCCTGGCCCATCTTGGCGATGTAGATTCTCGGCTTGCGTCCGTGCGCTTTCACGTAGTTTGCGGCGAGGACCTTGGCATGCTCGGCTTTGTCATTGCCTTTCACGCCGCCGCCATACACGCCCTTGATCGAGCGGATGACCGCGCTGTGGCGACCCTGGCTGCGCTCCACCGCTTCTGAAATCTCGCCCACGGTCGCCTTGGCGCGCGCTGCGGCCACGGCCAGCTCCAGCAGGTTGCCCTTGCCGCTCGCCGCCGCGTCCGCAATCGCGTCCAGCCTGGCCGTCACTTCGGCCGGGTTGCGCTCTGCCTTGAGGCGCGCCAGCTTTTCCAGCTGCATCCGGCGCACGGCGGCGTTGTCGACCTTCAGTACAGGGACGTCTTCGTCCTCGTCCAGCAGGAACCTGTTGACGCCGACCACGGTCTGCGTGCCGCTGTCAATACGCGCCTGCGTGTTGGCGGCGGCCTCCTCGATGCGCAGCTTCGGCAAGCCTTGCTCGATAGCCTTCGCCATGCCGCCCATCGCCTCGACTTCGGCAATATGCTTCAGCGCCTTTTCCGCGAGGTCATGCGTCAGGCGCTCGACATAATAGCTGCCGCCGAACAGGTCTATCGACTGGCAGGCCCCGGCTTCCTGTTGCAGCAGGATCTGCGTGTTGCGGGCAATGCGGGCAGAGAAGTCCGTCGGCAGGGCGAGCGCTTCGTCGAAGCTGTTGGTGTGCAGGCTCTGCGTCTGCCCGCCCGCCGCTGCGATGGCCTCCAGGCAGGTGCGGATCACGTTGTTGTAGACGTCCTGCGCCGTCAGGCTCCAGCCGGAGGTCTGCGAGTGTGTCCGCAGGCTGAGGGATTTGTCAGACTTCGGATTGAAGTTCTCCTTCACGAGCTTCGCCCAGATCAGGCGCGCAGCGCGCATCTTGGCGACTTCCATGAACGTGTTCATGCCGATGGCCCAGAAGAAGGAGAGGCGCGGCGCGAACGCATCGACATCCAGCCCTGCGGCCACGCCGGCGCGGATATACTCAATGCCGTCCGCCAGCGTATAGGCCAGCTCCAGGTCCGCCGTCGCGCCGGCTTCCTGCATGTGATAGCCGGAAATTGAGATCGAGTTGTACTTCGGCATCTTCTGCGAGGTGTAGGCGAAGATATCCGAAATGATCCGCATGCTGGGCTTGGGCGGATAGATGTACGTGTTGCGCACCATGAACTCTTTCAGAATGTCGTTCTGAATGGTCCCGGCCAGCTTCTCCGGCGGCACGCCCTGTTCCTCGGCCGCCGCAATATACAGCGCGAGGATCGGCAAGACCGCGCCGTTCATCGTCATCGAGACCGACATCTGGTCCAGCGGAATGCCGGAGAACAGTGTGCGCATGTCATAGATCGAATCGATCGCCACGCCTGCCATGCCGACATCGCCGGAAACGCGCACGTGATCGGAATCGTAGCCCCGGTGCGTGGCGAGATCGAAGGCGACCGAGAGGCCTTTTTGCCCGGCAGCCAGGTTGCGCCGGTAGAAGGCGTTGGAATCCTCTGCCGTCGAAAAGCCCGCATACTGTCGAACGGTCCAGGGCTGGTTGGTATACATCGTGGGGTATGGGCCGCGGCCGAACGGCGCCAGGCCCGGATAGTCATCGACGAAATCAAGACCCGCCCGGTCCGCTGCAGTGTAGGCAGTCTTCACCGCAATGCCTTCCGGCGTCTCCCAGGCCCCGCCCAGCTTCGGTGTACCTGCTTTGGTGCCAGGGGTTTCAAGCGCGAGTTTCGTGAAATCGGGAAAACTGGTCATTGGGTCACTCCGAGTTCGGCCTGCGCCAGTTTGAGCAGGTGCACCACATCCGCGCCCGCAAAGATGTTGGCGTCGATGCCGGGGCCCTCATGCTTGCCGGC
>CALGEF010000171.1 GCA_937881755.1 uncultured Acidobacteriota bacterium | reverse complement strand
GGAACAGGATTTGAATCTGTGACCTTCAGGTTATGCTGTAAAAGGGTCATGAAAATCACCCAGCGATCCGCAATTGCCCTGCCCATAACCGGCCAGTCCTATGTCGAGTGGGATGACGAAACCAAGGGTTTCGGGGTGCGGGTCAACGCCGATGGCACCCGCTCCTACATCGCCAAGTACCGGGTCGGCGCCAGGCAGAAAAAGGCAACGATCGGCCGGGTGGACGTCATGAAAGCCGAAGCGGCCCGCAAGGCGGCCCTCAAGCTGATGACCGCAGCCAATGACGGCGTCGATGTCGTCGAAAGGGAAAAAGCCTCCGAACGGGCCCCGACCATCAACGACGTCGCCGACAAGTTCACCGACGAGTACATCCCCTACCACCTCAAGCCGTCGACCCAGGCTGACTACCTGCGGACCATAAGGCTTTTCATCCGCCCCAGCCTTGGAAAGGAAAAGGTTGCAGACCTCGCCCGCAGGGAGATCGCAGCTTTCCATCAGTCCTTGTCTTCAACCCCTTTCCAGGCCAACCGGGTCCTCGGCACGCTGTCCGTCATGCTGGCGCAGGCCGAGATCTGGGGTATGCGCCCCGAGGGCATAAATCCCTGCCTCAGGGTGAAGCGTTTCAAGGAAAGAAAGCGCGAGCGGTTTCTTTCCTCGGCCGAGATGGGGCGCCTCGCTGAAGCCCTCGAAGAAGAGGCCGCGACCGCCCTGATGGCGGCCACAGCCTTCAGGTTGCTGATCATCACCGGCTGCCGGCTTGGCGAAATCCAGAAACTCAAATGGCGCTGCGTCGATTTCGAACGCGAAGAAATCCGGCTCGACGATTCCAAGACGGGCCAGCGGACGGTCTATCTCAGCCCGCAGGGAATAGAGCTGCTCAAAGCCGTCCCCCGCGTCCCCGGCAACCCCTATGTGATTGTCGGGGACGAGCCCGGCGCACATCTCACAGACCTCCAGAGGCCCTGGCGGCGGGTTCGCAAACGCGCAGGCCTAAACGACGTTCGTATCCATGACCTGCGCCACACCTTTGCAGCAAATGCCGCCGCCAGCGGCCTCAGCCTGCCGATGATCGGCAAGCTGCTCGGCCATACCCAGGCCCAGACAACCGCGCGCTATGCCCACCTCGCCGCCGACCCGGTCCGCAGGGCAAATGCCGACGTCGCAAGGCTGATCGCCGAAGCGATGAAGAGCGGCCGCCCGAATGGAAACTGACGCCTTTGCGGCATTCAAGGAAGCCGCAATTGCTGCACGCCCCCGACTAAACAGCCTCGGGATTTACCGGGGCATCCGGAGATGTCATCGCGAGTTACTTCAGCATGCTTGATCGCTCACTCGTGAAGGCGTCAACGGAAAGAGCCAGGTTCAAAATGCCATTGCGGCACCGGAGGCGGCGAACAACAGGAAACCCGCGCTGGGGCGGCCATTCTGAAGTCTGTTTTCGAACGGCCTGCTCCCCCATAAATCAGCACGCTTAAGTATAGTGTATATGTGGTAATTCTCTTTTATGATGAATTAGCGCAGATGAAGGCTATTGGCGCTGGTCGCGAGAATAGTGTACTGTGACTGTAGAAGTTCATTATTTTGTGGAACTGCAGCCGTTGAATATTATCCCTTCCATCCCACAAGGCCGCCAGCAACTCGTCCGCCTTGTGGCAGGGGCGGGAGATGTGATCCAGGTTGACGATGCCGTGCGCGTGCTGGGCCTCGACCGCACAGCGGCTGCGAAAACCCTCGCGCGCTGGACCAGGCAGGGCTGGCTGCGCCGCGTCCGGCGCGGGGTCTACGTTCCCGCAGCGCTCGACTCCCTGAGCAGCCAGCATGTGCTTGATGACCCGTGGGTGCTCGTGCCAGGGCTCTTTGGCCCCGCTTACGTGGGGGGGCGAACCGCGGCCGGGTACTGGGACCTGACCGAACAACTCTTCAAAGACATCGTCGTGATGACCGCCCGGCCCGTGCGCTCAAAGTCGCAGGCGCGGCACGGTGCGACTTTTACCCTGAAGCATATCCAGGAACGCAGGATATTCGGATGCAAGTCGGTCTGGCGCGGGCGCACAAAAGTCATGGTCTCCGACCTTGAGCGCTCCATGATCGACATGCTGGATGATCCGGCTATCGGCGGCGGCATCCAGCAAGTTGCCGATTGTTTTGATGAATACCTCAGGCGCAAGGATCGCAAAGATCATTTGCTTATCGAATACGGCGAGCGGCTGGGGAATGGTGCAATCTTCAAGCGCCTCGGCTTTCTCGCAGAGCAGCGCCAGGAAAGCGCTCTTGGAAAAGCCTGCATCGAGCGCCTGACAAAGGGAGCCATCAAACTGGATCCTGCACAGGATTGCCCGAAGCTGGTCACACGCTGGCGCATCTGGATTCCTGCGCGCTGGCAGGCGGGGGTGCGAACTTGATCGAACGCCGCGAAATCCTTGATATGGCCACCCGCATGTCTCTGACGCCGCAAATCGTCGAGAAAGACTATGCGCTCGGCTGGATGCTGGCCGGAATCAGCGCGCATGAAGCGCTGCGCGACAGCTGGATATTCAAGGGTGGCACCTGCCTCAAGAAGTGCTTCTTCGAAACCTACCGCTTCTCCGAAGACCTTGATTTCACCCTGACTGATGCCTCTCATCTGGACGAAACCTTCCTGAAGCAAACCTTCAGCGAGATCGGCGATTGGATCTATGAGCGAACCGGCATCGAAATCCCCGCCGAAAAGCAGGCATTCGACATTTATACCAATCCGCGTGGCTCAACCTCCTGCCAGGGCAGGATCAGCTATCGCGGCCCGATAGCGCCGCGTGACCTCCCACGAATCAAGCTCGACCTCACAGCGGACGAGCGCATTGTCCTTGCGCCAGAGCGCGTGAGTGTTTTTCATCCTTACACGGACGCGCCCGAAGAAGGGATCGATGTGCTTGCCTACGCCTATGAAGAGTTGTTCGGAGAAAAGGTGAGGGCACTCGCCGAACGCACACGTCCCCGCGACCTCTACGATGTCGTGAACCTGTTCAGGAATGGAGAAGCGCTGCCATCCCCTTCTGCGCTGTTCGATGTCCTGCGCCAGAAATGTGAGTTCAAAGGCATCAATGTCCCCGTGCTGTCCGATCTGGAACAGCATCGGAGCGAATTGCAGAACCTCTGGCAAAGCATGCTTGCGCATCAGCTTCCGACTCTGCCTCCCTACGAAAACTTCTGGGAAGAACTGCCCGCCTTCTTCGAATGGCTTTCTGGCGGCGCGGCGCCCGTGATCCCGGCAGGATATGCTGTTGCTGCTGGTGAAGTTGTCCTGCGCGCGCGAGATATGCGCTTGCCCGTCTCAGCTCAGGCGCAGTCCATGGTCGAGATCATCCGCTTTGCAGCAGGAAACCGCCTGCTGGCAGAACTAGACTATCAAGGATCCGCTCACCGTATCGAACCTTACTCTCTGCGCCGCACACAAGACGGCAACATCGTCTTGCATGCCTGGAACACGGACAAGAACGAGCATCGCAGTTACCGACTTGATCGGATGCAGGGCGTACGCGCGACCAATCGCAGCTTTGCGCCGCGCTATGCCATCGAATTGGGGCCTGAAGGTGCAGTGCAAGCCCCCGCCTCAAGCACACCACCGCAATCGTAAATGGTATGCGCCGTCTACGCCCCATTGATTTTTCACTTGCGCGGGCGCCTGGCGGTCAAACAGATTTAAGGATTTGCGGCGGGGGGCTTATGAGCCCTTAGCGTCCTTACGATAGGCCCAGGGCATGAGGGCGTCGATGTCGCGGGCGAGGTGGCGGTTTGCCAGCTTCGTGAACAGATCATTCAGGTAGGCGTAGGGCTCGGGCACCATTCATTTTACAAGTGCCGATCAGGCTGGCGAAGCGGGCCTGATTTTTCCCGCCCTCATCGTGGCCGGCAAAGAGCGCATTGCGCCGGTTCATGGCAGGACTGCGGATAGCATTTTCCACGAGGTTGGAGTCGATGTCGACACGGCCATCTTCAAGGAACAGCCGGAAGCCCTGCTGCCGCTTCAGCATATAGGCCATTGCCTCGCCAAGGTCGGATTTACGCGAGACACGGGCAGCTTGCGCGTTCAGCCAGGTGAAGAACTCATCGACCAGCGGGCGGGACAAGGCCTGCCGGGTGGCCAGACGATGCTCCGGATCTGAGCCGCGGATGGAGCCCTCGATCTTGTAGAGGACAGCGATGCGCACCAGCGCCTCGTCCACGATGGGCGAGCCGTTCTTCGGCACGGCCTTGATCAGTTTCCTGCGTCCGTGAGCCCAGCAGAAGGCGAGCTTCAACGGTTGGCCGCCTGTACGTTTCGGTGTGGCCAGATGAGTATAGCCCCCATAGGCATTCGTCGGGCAAACAGTCCCCCGGACTGTTTGCTTATCCTCCTCATCCTGGATCGTACCATCGAAGCCCGCAAGGATTTCGGCTGCATACTCGCCTTTGCGTCCGGGCCTGTAATGGAACACCACGCCGGGCGGCGCAGGACCGCCCCAGCCACGATCATCTCGCAAGACCGCCCAGAGGTAACCGGTTTTCGTCCTTCCCCTGCCCGGATCCAGCACCGGGGCGGTGGTCTCGTCCACGTAAAGCCGGGAGCTTCCTTTGGTGAGCTTCTCGGCCATATGGTCGACCACGGGAGCAATCAGCGCCCCGGTCCGGCCCATCCAGTCGGCCAGTACCGACCGGTCGATCGGAACGCCATGCCGGGTCATTACCACGGCCTGCCGGTTCAGCGGCATGTGCTCAGAATACTTGGAGACCGCAATCTGCGCCAGGAGCGCTTCGGTCGGCCAGCTGCCCTCCAGAAGATGCGCCGGCGCTTTGGCCTGTGCCACGCCTGTGCGCCCCTTGGGGCAGGCATACCGGGGACGTACCGTGACAATGACCTGATAGCGCGCGGGGATATAATCCAGGCGCTCAGTGCGGTCCTCGCCGATCCGGACCATGTCGCCGCAGCCGCAGGGGCAGGCAATGCTGCCAGGCTCTATTACCCGCTCTACGCGCGGCAGGCTTTCGGGCAGGGCGCGGGACTTGCGGGGGGCGCGTGAGGTGCGCTGCTTTGCGGGGTCCCGTTCGCTGGCCGCGATCTTTTCCTCGACAGCGGCGATCTGCGCCTGCGTGTCGGCAATCGCGGTTTCCAGGTCTTCGAGCGCCAGCTCCAGCTGCGCCGGGTTCAGCTTTTCCGATTTCGGCCCGAACTTCGCCTGCCGGTAGTTCCCGATCTGGCCTTCCAGCTTTTCGATCAGCGCCTTGAGCTCGCCGATGAAGGCTTCTTTCTCGGCCACCACAGCCTGCTCATGCTGACGCGCCGCGCGTTCGACAGATAGTTCGAACTGCATCGCCGCGAAGGCCTTCACCACATCAGACGGCAGGTCCGGGAACTGGCTGAGATCGAGGGGCTGCGACATAGGATTTTCTACCCGATCCGGAGTAGAAAGCCCATGAAAACAGAGCGAAAATCAGCCCCGTGAGTCAACCTGCCGCAGTCGGAGCCTGCACCCGGCGCGCAAATGTCCGCCTCCAGTCAAGGCCCTCGAACAAGGCTTCTGCCTGAGCCTTTGATATCCGTATCACCCCGTCCTGAACCTTTGGCCAGACGAAGCTGAAATCCTCGAGGACCTTGTAGATCAACACCATCCCGGCGGCGTCCCATACCAGGATCTTGAGCCTGTCCCCGCGCTTTGAGCGAAACACCACTGTCACCCCGGAATAAGGATCCAGTTTGAGCTCAGTCTGCACCATCATCGCCAGCGCCTGGTGCCCGCAGCGAAAGTCTACCGGCGGCGCCCCGATCAGAACCGACAGGCGCTGGCCCGCGGCAATCAAGATACACCCCGCAGCGCCTGCACGAGCGCCGTTGCCCGGCCAAGGGGAACATCACCCGGGATCCGCACGACCACATCCGCGCCCAGCTCCACGCTCATCATCCCCGCCCCAGCCGGGCTTGCCTCGATGGACACCGCGGAAAAAGGCGCCGCCCCCGGTTCGCCTATAACCGCCAGGGGCGCAAACATCGGCTCCGGGCCGCCCGCCCTGGAAAAGTTCGCAAAGCCTCCTGCAGGCACAGACAGCCGGCCCTGACGGGCATGACGACGCCAATCAAAAACCTGCTGCGCGATAAGACCATACCGACGGGCGACATCAACGACCCGGACACCGGGCTGGAAGCTTTCCGCTACTATCTGCGCCTTCACATGATCCGGCCAGCGCCGCCTTGCCGGGCGCCGCTCACCGGTATCATGCCGAAGGTCAAATCCGTCTACACCATTCACCATGCCATCCCTCCGTCTGCTGCAGAAATCTTTCTCGCAGCCAGGTCAGAGAACGAACAGAGGCGAAATCAATGAGGCGTAGACGGCGCTTACGTTTGAAGTGAGGCTCCCAACGATCAGAAGCAGAATTGAAATCGTCGAGGCAGGCGAGGATCGGGTTCATTTCGAACTTTTCGCTGATGCAGACGAGCTGATGATTAACGGCATCCGCTTTGATCTCCCGGTCACGCCTCAACTACGCAGTGCAGACGGATCCTTCAAAGGTCGGTTTCAAGTAACTTTTGCAAAAACCGGTCGTCCTTTGAGTTTTGATCAGATGTCCCAGTAACAAGACTTCGAGCGGGACAGCAGAACATCTGAATACGGTGTTATTGTAAATATGCTGGGGGCGTTGCAACTCCGTGCTTTCGACGGAACTTTTTCAATGGCCGCTGACAATTTCCGATTTGATGCCCTCGAGCCGATAACCACGCTTTTCCTAGGCTCCTCACCGGCTGCTTTGGGCCAGGTCGGCTCCCATGGTCATCGCCAG
>CALGEF010000170.1 GCA_937881755.1 uncultured Acidobacteriota bacterium | reverse complement strand
GTTTCGGGCCGCCTCCCTTGCAGGAGACGGCCCGGAAAGTCTGGCGCGCCCGGAACGATTCGAACGCCCGACCCCCAGATTCGTAGTCTGGTGCTCTATCCAGCTGAGCTACGGGTGCCTGTCCATTGCAAGGAGCGGACACATACAGGTGCGCCTCCGGGCTTGCAAGTCTCAAAAACCGGGCCGTTCAGCCGGGTGTCTCGGCGGCCGGTTCCGTAGCGGTTTCAGTGGCCGGTATGGCTGGATCAGCTGGAAATTCGGGGCGTTCGGCCGAAGCGTCTTCCTCTGGCGTCTCCAGCGATATTTCCGGCAGTGGATCGATCACCGTTTCCGGCTCTGGCGGCGGCGCCGGCGGCGAAAGTCCCGTGATCCCGCCGATCCAGCCAGCATAGGCCGAGACGCGCATGTAGACGCCCGGGTTCTCCGGCCGCGCGCAGCCGAGGCCCCAGCTGACCACGCCGACCTGGACCGGCCCGCTGGCCGTGCGCAGCACCAGCGGGCCGCCGCTGTCGCCCTGGCAGGCATCCGTGCCGCCGTTTCCGGCGCATAGCTGGGTGACCGGGTCCACCCCGACCCCCGCATAGGCCTGCGCCAGGCCCTCGCGCTCCAGCCCCGCCTGGATCCGCCGCGCGCAGGCGTCCTGGGGCAGCGGCGGGATGTAGCCTTCCTGCAGCAACAGAGACCCGGCCGCCACCTTGCGGCCACTGCCGGTCGTGCCACCCTCGCCCTGCGCCCCTTCGCCCTTGCGGCCATAGCCGGCCGCCCAGACATCGGCGTAGGGGTCGAAAAGCCCGCCCGCCGAAGCACCGAGCCCGTCCAGCGGCATCGCCGGCGAGGCCGCGGGTTTCTCGAGGCGTAGCAGCGCCAGGTCATGCCCCCGCTCCGGCTCCCCCGGCAAGTAGCCCGGATGGATCACGACCTGCGCAACCGGGTAGACCCGGCCTGTGGGAATCGACCTCAAATCGCCGAGCCCGATGGTCACCGCAACCAGGCCCTGCCGCGACACCTGCCCGTCCGGCCCGCGCGCAAACTGCACCGCCCGGCCGGACGCCTCGATCCGCATGTCCTCGGCGCAGTGCGCGGCCGTGAGCACCCAGTCCGGCGTGATCAGCGTGCCGCCGCATTCATGGAACACGTCGCGTCCGGACACCGTCTGGATCGACACCATGCCGGGCCAGTCGCCCGGATCGGCGTCGCGTCCCGCCACCATGCACCCCACGAGCGCCGCCGCGCTGGCCGCTGCGACGAGGACCCACTTCAGTGTACGGATCATGAAAAGTCCCCCTGCCCTTCCGCTTCATAAACACCTCGCGCGATGCTACGCGCCAGCGTCGAGGCAGCGAGCTCCCCGATCCGGGCCAGCAGCATAGGCCTTGGCCCGTCCATCACGCGGCACCCCGTGGAGATCACAAACACCACGTCGCCGTCCGTCGGTGCAAACACCGGCCGGATCGCCCGCGCCATCCCCGCCAGCGCCATCTGCGCGACGCGTTCAGCCTCATCCCGCGTCAGCGCCGCGTCGGTGGCAATGCAGGCAATCGTCGTGTTCTCGCGCGGCGAGGGGTTGGATTTTGCCGCGCCCCAGTCCTCCGCATCGAACGTCTTCGTCACATCGGGCCGCGCGCCGCCAAACTCCCGGCCGATCTCGTACGGCCAGGCCCAGAACGCCTCGCTGCCGGGAATGCGCACCGATCCGAAACTGTTGACCGCAGCCAGCGCGCCAACCGTCAGCCCGTCCGAGGCGACGATGCTGGCCGATCCGGTGCCGCCCGGCGCCTGCCCGGCGCGCGCGCCCAGCCCTGCCCCCGCCCGGCCAAGCCGGAACGTCTCCCCTGCCGCGTCGAACGCCTTACGCCCGAGCGCGGCGTAAGGCGCGGTTTCGCCCCAGTCCTTGTCGCCGCCATTGGCGAGATCATAGAGAATGGCCGCAGGCACGATCGGCGTGGGCGGCACGCCTGGCCGGGGCACCAGCGCAAACCCGCGCCCCGCTGCTTTCAGCCCCGCCATCACCCCGTCCGCCGCCGCGAGGCCAAAAGCGCTGCCGCCCGCCAGGCAGATCGCATCGGCGCCGCCGATCAGGCGCCCGCCGCCCAGTACATCCGTTTCGCGCGTCCCGGGCCCGCCGCCTGCCACCGCGACGGCCGCTACGGCAAACGCATCCGGCAGGATCACCGTCACGCCGCTGCGCACCCGTGCATCCTCGGCCTGCCCGACCCGGAGGCAGGGAACATCTGTAATGAGGTTGCGCGACCCCGGCTTTGCCATGTTAAGAGCCTTGTCAGCTGATTTGTCTGCCCCGGTCTTAAGGGCCTGCGGGCGCCCCGCCAAGCAAAGGGTTTCCTCATGCGCCAACTTACCGGCCTGGCTTTCGTTCTTTTGATCTCGGCCTGCGCGCCGGATGACGCGCCGCCGGCCTCCACCACGGATGTTCAGGAGAACGCGCCGGAAGCCCTGGGCGATCTCTCCTGGACAAAGGGCGGCATGGTCGCCGCCGCCAACCCCTACGCAGTCGAGGCTGGTCTCCAAATCCTGCGAGACGGCGGCAACGCCATTGATGCCGCCATCGCGGTGCACACGGTCCTCGGGCTCGTCGAGCCGGAAAGCTCCGGCATCGGCGGCGGCGCCTTCCTTGTCTATTACGACCGCGCGAGGGACACGGTCACTGTCTTCGACGGCCGCGAAACCGCCCCGGCTGCGGCGAGCCCCGAACTGTTCTTCAAGGACGGCAAGGTGATGGACTTCGTCACCGCCTGGCAGTCCGGCCGCTCCGTCGGTGTGCCGGGGCAGGTCGCGCTCTACAAGGCCGCGCACGACGCCTCCGGCCGCGCCGACTGGGAAACCCTGTTCGAGCCGGCAATCCGCCTCGCCGAGGACGGCTTCAAGGTTTCGCCGAAACTTGCCGAAATCCTCGCCTCGCCTCGCCTGCGCCGCGCCATCCGTCTCGACGACAATCCGGTCACCGCTGCCTATTTCTATCCGGACGGCGAACCGCTGGCCGCGGGCTTTGTGCGCACCAACCCGGCCTATGCCGCAACCCTCGCCGCCGTGGCCGAAGAAGGCCCCGCCGCCTTCTATTCCGGCAGCATAGCCGACGAGATCATCGCCGCCGTGACCGAAGGACCGGACGGCGGCGCCATGACGCTCGACGACCTGCAAGCCTACACCGTCGCCGTGCGCGAGCCGGTCTGCGGCGAACTGCAGAGCGGCTTCAAGATCTGCTCCGCCCCCCCGCCAAGCTCGGGCGGCATCGCGCAGAACCTGATCATGGGCCTCTATGATCACCTGAAGCCTGCGGCCTCCGTGAATGCTGACGAAAGCCTCTACCTCAAGGCCTTCGTCGATGCGCAGCGCCTCGCCTATGCCGACCGCGATCACTATGTCGCCGATGCAGGCTTTGTGTCTGTGCCCACTGCCGAGCTGATCGACCCAGCCTACATCAAGGCGCGCGCACTCGAAGTGTTTGCTCCTGATGCGAAATCCTTCCCCGGAGATCCAGGCCTCGTGCTCGGCAAGGATGCGCTGCGTCCGATGTGGGGTGAGGACACGACCACACCTGGCGCCGGCACGACGCATATCTCGATCATCGACCTTGAAGGCAACGCCGTCGCGATGACCGCCACGATCGAGGCCGCTTTCGGATCGTCACGCATGGCCGGCGGCTTCCTGCTCAACAATGAACTTACCGATTTTGCGCTGACGCCCACCAAGGGCGGCAAGCCGGTGGCCAATGCGCCGGCGCCCGGCAAGCGTCCACGCTCGTCGATGTCGCCCACGCTCGTGTTCGACAAGGGCGGCGACCTGTTCATGGTCACCGGCTCGCCGGGCGGCAACTCAATCGTCGCCTATGTCGCCAAGACACTCGTCGGCGTGCTCGAATGGAACAAGACGGCGCAGGAAGCCGCCGCGCTGCCGAATATCATCGCGCGCGGCGATACGGTCGCCGTGGAAGTCGATGTCGCCGGCGGGCCGGAAACGGCCGAAGCGCTGCGCGAGATGGGCTATACGGTCGAGGAACGCACCGGCGAGAACTCGGGCCTGCATCTCATCGTCGTACGCGAGCGCGGCCTTGAAGGCGGCGCCGATCCGCGCCGCGAAGGCGTCGCCACATCGATCCGCTGACACGGGCGAGACGCCGCCATGGCCAAGCTCTATTTCTCCTATGCGGCGATGAATGCCGGCAAGTCTACAATGCTGCTGCAGGCGGCGTACAACTACCGTGAGCGCGGCATGGAAGTGCTGCTGCTCACCTCCGCGCTTTACCGCGACGCAGCCGACGGGCACATCACCTCGCGCATCGGTATTTCCGCAGAGGCGACCTTATATACTCCGCATACAGATCTTTTTGCGCTGATCCAGGAACGGATGGACCAGGGCCGGCTCGACGCGATCTTCGTGGACGAGGCGCAGTTCCTCACCAAGGATCAGGCCTGGCAGCTCGCCCGCGTGTCCGATCATCTCGGCATGCCGGTGCTCGCTTACGGCCTGCGCACGGATTTCCGGGGTGAGCTGTTCGAAGGCTCCGCCGCCTTGCTCGCCATCGCCGACTCCCTGCGCGAAGTTCGCACCATTTGTGAATGTGGCCGCAAGGCCACGATGGTCATCCGTCAGGGTCCGGACGGCAAGGCGCTGACCGAAGGCGACCAGATCTCGATCGAGAAGACCACCTATGTCTCGCTCTGCCGGCGTCACTGGGAAGACCGGATGGGACGTTTCCCGCCTGCCTGACGCCTGCGCGGAATGGCACGGATTTCGCAGCAAAGCCCCGATGCGCGCACAATCTGGCCACTGAGCCCGGCGACTCTGGGTGCCTCAGGGCCGCTTGAGGAGGCTGTAGATAAACCCGGAACCCGTGCGCACTCCCCTGCCCCTTGTCGCGGTCGCCGCGCTGATCGGGCTCTTCGTGATCCTGCTCGGCGCGCTCCTCGCCCCGCCTGCCCGCGCCCAGACCGATCCCGGCTTTGTCGACTATCCGGGCTTCATGGAACTCGGCGCCGAAATCGCCGCCTACCGCGAGACCCGGCTGATCGACATCGACACGTTCAACGCCATGCAAGCCGATCCGGACACGATCATCATCGATGCCCGCAGCGCTCGCAACTACGCGCTCGGCCATATCGACGGCGCAGTTAACCTCAATTTCTCGGACTTCTCCGCAGGCATGCTGTCGGAAGTGATCGGCGCGAAAAACCGACGCATCCTGATCTACTGCAACAACAATTTCAGCGACAACATCGCTCCCGTCGTCCTGAAATCGGCCCCGCTCGCCCTCAACGTGCCGACCTTCATCAAACTCTATGGCTATGGCTATAAGAACATCTACGAACTCTCCGGCGCCTACAGCATCGAGGACAGCGAAATCGCCTGGGTCAGCCGCCCCATCTATCAGGAAAACTAAAGCCATCATCTGACGCATTGCTTTTGCGCGGCGCGTCGTTCAACTGACGCGCAGACACCTCAAGGAGGGCTGAGGATGAGCGCTGATGCGCCCGCCGGCCAGACGGCCGCCGCGAAAGCAAACCCCAATGGTCCGACCGAGGAAACCGTCCTCGCCGTCGAGCACTATACCGACCGGCTGTTCCGCTTCCGCCTGACACGGCCGCAGAGCTTCCGCTTCCGCTCTGGCGAATTCGTCATGATCGGCCTGCCGAAGGAAGACGGCAAACCGCTGCTGCGCGCCTATTCGGTCGCCTCCCCGTCCGGGGACGAGGAGCTTGAATTCTATTCGATCAAGGTGCCGGACG
>CALGEF010000169.1 GCA_937881755.1 uncultured Acidobacteriota bacterium | reverse complement strand
GCTATACCACCGGCCTCACACCTTGGTTGCAGCGGCGGATCATTCCGATTGGCAGCTATGTCATCGCTACTGAGCCTCTGCCCAAGGATCTGATGGCCGATTTACTCCCGACTAATCGCATTGCAAGCGATACCTGCAAGGTAGTTTATTATTACCGTAGCTCTCCGGATGGTACCCGCATTTTGTTCGGTGGGCGGGTGTCGGCGAATGAGACAGATACTACGGTAAGTGGGCCGAAACTTTTTACCGATATGTGCCGCATTTTCCCCCAGCTGGAACCCTTTAAGGTCACCCATTCTTGGATGGGTAGGGTCGCCTATACATTTGACGAGCTGGCCCATACCGGCGTGCACGGCGGTGTACATTACGCCATGGGTTATTGCGGATCAGGGGTGTCTATGGCGAGCTATCTGGGCAAGCGATTGGGGCAAAAGGTACTTGGTTTAAGCGAGGGCAAGACTGCGTTTGACGGGCTGAATAATCCAACACGACCATTTTACAAAGGCAACCCGTGGTTCCTGCCGCCAGTCGTTGCCTATTACCGCAGGCGTGATCGCAGGCAGTATGAGCGTGCCGCTATTGCGGCGGAATAACAAAATACCGGGCGGGCTAGTCGCCGTTCCGTCCGGGGCCCAAAAAAGGCGAAAGACGGTCGCAACAGATCGACCAAACAGAGGAGATGACACATGAGGAAAACGCTAACACTTTCGGTTTCAGCCGCGTTGATGGCCACGACCGCACTGGCGCAGGATAAGGAAGTCACGATCGCATCGTGGGGCGGCTCGTATCAGGAGGCGCAGAGCAAGGCCCTGTTCGAACCTGCCGCCGCAAATACCGGCATCGAGGTCAAGCAGGAAACCTATGGCGGCATGTCCGACGTGCGGTTGCAGGTCTCGTCGGGGCAGGTGACGCTGGATATCGTTGCCAGTGGATCGGGCTCGGCGGCGCGCGCTGCGGCTGAGGGCCTGCTTGAAAAGCTCGACTACGACGTGATCGACGTGTCGACCTTCTATCCGGGCCTTTACACCGACTATTGCATCGGTGGCGACGTGTTTTCGACCGTTTACGCCTGGAATACCAAGACATATGGCGAGAGCGGACCGCAGAGTTGGGCGGATTTCTGGGATGTCGAGAAGTTCCCCGGCAGCAGGGCCTATCGCGGTGGCGTCGCCGGTGCGCTGGAACCGGCCTTGATGGCCGATGGCGTGGCGCCCGAGGATGTCTATTCGGTGCTGGACAGCGAAGAGGGCATCGAGCGCGCGATCGACAAGATCCGCGAACTGAAGCCGCATATCTCGGTCTTCTGGACGTCCGGCGCCCAGCACGCGCAGCTGATGAAGGATGGCGAGGTTGACATGACCACCGGCTGGAACGGGCGTTTTGACAATGCCGCCAAGGATGGCGCGATGGTCAAGTACAGCTTCAACCAGGCGCTGCTGGACTATGACTGCTTCGCGGTACCCAAGGGAGCGCCGAACCGCGATACGGCAATGGAATTCCTCAACGAGATTTCCAAGCCCGAGTACCAGGATGACTTGCCGAAATACATCACCTATGGGCCGACAAACAGGGCCGCCTATGAGACCGGTGAAATCACGGCCGATGTGGCGACTGGCCTGCCGTCCTCGCCGGCGAATGCGGCGATGCAGCTGCCGGTCTCGCTGGATTGGTATGCCAATTGGGAAACCGTTGCGGCTGAGATGTATCAGGAAATGCTGACAGAATAGCGGCAAACGTCGAATACGAAAATAAATGATTGCGGGCAGGATATACTGCCCGCAATCCAATAAACGGGGACAAGATATTGAGCAATACACTGCAAGAAGCGCTGCCCATCACCGTGCGCAACGTCACCAAGACCTACGGGTCCGTCTACGCGCTGAACGATGTTTCACTGGATGTGAAGAGCGGGGAATTTCTGACGCTGCTGGGGCCGTCTGGGTCGGGCAAGACAACGCTGCTGATGGTGCTGGCGGGATTCACCCGACCGGACAAGGGTAGCCTGAAATTCGGCGATGACGAGGTGATCCGCAAGCCACCGCATTTGCGCGATGTGGGCATGACCTTTCAGAACTACGCGCTTTTTCCGCACATGACCGTTGCGGGCAACGTGGGCTATCCGCTCAAGCTGCGCGGCGCATCAAAGGCCGAAATGGCGGAGCGCGTCGAGAAGGCGTTGGAAATGGTGCAACTGGGCGGGTTCGGAGATCGCGGCATCGAGCAGCTTTCCGGCGGACAGAAACAGCGCGTGGCGCTGGCCCGTTCCATCGTATTCGAGCCGCGCATCCTGTTGATGGACGAGCCTCTTTCCGCGCTCGACAAGAAATTGCGCGACCGGATGCAGATCGAACTGCGCCACCTGCACGAGCAACTTGGCATGACAACCGTCTACGTGACCCATGATCAGCGCGAGGCGCTGACCATGTCGGACCGGATCGCGGTGGTCAATCACGGCCGGATCATGCAGCTGGCCACACCGCAGGAACTCTATGAGCAACCCGCCAACCGGTTCGTCGCCGATTTCATCGGGGACAGTACGTTTCTGCCTGTCACCCAGGAGGGCGACAGGCTGATCGCCGCCGGGATAACACTGAAAACCACACGCAAAGCGCCGGATGCTGACAAGTTGTCCCTCATGCTCAGGCCCGAGCGGGTGACGGTGATGGAGGGTGATACCGGCGACGCGAACGTGTTCGATGCGACCGTGACGGAGCTTGTCTATCAGGGTGAAAGTTTCCTGCTCTACGCGAAACTTACCGATGGCACGGAAGTAGCCGTACGCGGCGCGATACGCGATGACACCTTCCGCACCCTGCCCGCGCCCGGCGCTGCGGTGAAACTGGGCATCACTCCGGCCGATACCGTGATCATCGAAGACGGGGACGCATAAGATGGCGTCAACCGATATCAACGCCGCCGGGCTGCGCCAGGACGAGCGGCTGGAACGCTGGAAGCTTTTTGGCCTCGCTTCGCCTGCAATCATGATCGTACTGGTAATCCTCGTGATCCCGGTCGGATGGCTGTTCTACGTCAGTTTCATCGGTGCGGATGGCGGTTTCTCGATGGAGAACTACGAGCGGATGATCAAACGGAAATCCTATGCGCGGATTTTCCAGACGACGTTCGAAGTCAGCATCCTGACAACCGGCCTGTGCATCCTTATCGGCTATCCGCTGGCCTATTTCATATCGCAATTGCCAGGGCGATGGGCCGGGTTGTGCCTGATCACGGTACTATTGCCGTTCTGGACCTCGCTGCTAGTGCGGACATATGCCTGGCTGGTCCTGTTGCAACGGCAAGGGCTGGTGAATGATTGGGGCATCGGGCTCGGCCTTTGGGAAGAACCGATCAAGATGGTGCACAACATGAACGGGACGTTGATCGGGATGGTGCATATCATGCTGCCTTTCCTCATCCTGCCGGTCTATGGGGCGATGCGGGCGATTGACAAAGATTACATGAAGGCCGCGAGCAACCTCGGGGC
>CALGEF010000168.1 GCA_937881755.1 uncultured Acidobacteriota bacterium | reverse complement strand
CCGCCTCGATCACAAGATCGCAGGCCGCATGCGCGCTGATGTCCGCCGACGGACGGATCCGCTTCAGCGCCGCCTTGAGCTCGTCCGGCGTGATTACCTGGCGCGCCACCTGCCGCGTCATGTTTGCCTCAATGGCCGCGAGCCCCTTGGCGAGCGCCGCTTCCGACACATCCGTCAGCACGACCTCGTACCCGGCCAGGGCCGAGACATGCGCGATGCCGTTGCCCATCTGTCCGGCGCCGATCACGCCGACTGTCCTGATTTCCGCCATGGACCAACCCCTGAACACCTGTTGAACGCGCAGGTTATACCTGCTTGTGCAGCGCAGCAAAGCCTGCCTTTGCAGATCGTTCCTGCACCATGAAAAAGCCCGGCCTCCTCGCGGACGCCGGGCTTTGTTTTATCGGATCAACTCGCAGATCAGAGCGACCTGGTCAGTTCCGGCACGGCGACGAACAGGTCGCCGACCAGGCCATAATCTGCCACCTGGAAGATCGGCGCTTCCTCGTCCTTGTTGATCGCGACGATGATCTTGGAATCCTTCATGCCCGCAAGGTGCTGGATGGCGCCCGAGATGCCGACGGCGATGTAGAGTTCCGGGGCAACGATCTTGCCCGTCTGGCCGACCTGGTAGTCGTTCGGCGCATAGCCAGCGTCCACGGCGGCGCGGGAAGCACCGACGGCGGCGCCCAGTTTGTCCGCCAGCGGAATGATCACTTCCTTGAACTTGTCCGACGATCCAAGCGCGCGGCCGCCCGAGACAATGCGCTTGGCGGCGGTCAGTTCCGGCCGGTCCGACTTCACCATCTCTTCCGACACGAATTCAGACCTGGACTGCGCAGCCGGGGCTGCAAGGTCCTCTACCGAAGCCGAGCCGTCATTTCCCGCGGCCGGGAACGCCGTGCCGCGCACGGTGATCACCTTCTTCGCATCCGAAGATTTCACCGTCATGATCGCGTTGCCCGCGTAGATCGGACGCACGAACGTCGACTGGTCCACGACTTCAACGATTTCCGAAAGCTGCATCACGTCGAGCTTCGCCGCGATGCGCGGGGCAATGTTCTTGCCCGTGGTCGTGGCCGCGATGAACACGGCGTCATAGCCCGCCATCAGCGGCACCACGAGTGCTTCCATGGCTTCGGCGGTCTGCTTGCGCAGGGTCTCGCCTTCCGCTTTCAGCACCTTGCGCACGCCGGAAATCCTCGCGGCGGCCGGCGCCACGGCCCCAGCGTTCTCGCCGGCGACCAGCACATCCACATCCCCGCCGAATTTCAAGGCGGCGGTAACGACCTTGTGCGTCGCGTCCGACAGCGCCCCATGGGCGTGTTCTGCAATTACGAGGACAGCCATCAGACAGCTCCTGCCGTTTTGAGTTTCGCGACCAGGGCCGCCACATCTTCAACTTTCACGCCGCCCGAACGGGCCGCAGGCTCAGTTACCTTCACCACCGTCAGGCGCGGGGTGATATCGACACCGTAATCGGCGGGCGACTTCTCGGCGATCTCTTTTTTCTTCGCCTTCATGATGTTCGGCAGCGAGGCATAGCGGGGCTCGTTAAGGCGCAGGTCCACGGTCACGACGGCCGGGGTCTGAAGCTTCACGGTCTGCAGGCCGCCATCGACTTCGCGGGTCACTTTCAGCGCATCGCCGTCTTTCTCGATCTTGTATGCAAACGTGCCCTGCGGCCAGTCCAGCAGCGCCGCCAGCATCTGGCCGGTCTGGTTGGAATCATCGTCAATCGCCTGCTTGCCGAGCAGCACGAGATCGGGCTTCTCGTCGGCCGCGACTTTCGCCAGCAGTTTCGCCACCGCCAGCGGCTCAACCATCGCATCGGTCTTGATCAGGATGCCCCGGTCTGCGCCCATAGCGAGCGCAGTTCGGATGGTTTCCTGCGCCTGTTGCGGGCCAATGGAGACAACCACGACCTCGGTCGCGATGCCCGCTTCCTTCATCCGCACGGCTTCTTCGACCGAAATCTCGTCGAAGGGGTTCATCGACATCTTGACGTTGGCGAGATCGACCCCGGTCTGGTCCGGCTTGACGCGGACCTTCACGTTATAATCGATGACGCGCTTGACGGGCACGAGAACCTTCATGCGGGCGCTCCCAGGCTGGTTTATGACTGCGGAATACAAAAGTGCGCCGTCCCTACCGTCGCGCCGCCCCGCGCGCAAGAGTTGACGCTTACGTCAGGGTCAATTTGGCGCGCTCCCGGAAAGGTCAATCCAAACGGCTCCGGGCCAGGAAGGGTTGATACCTCAGGCCGTGGCTTGAGGGATAGAAACAGAAGTGAGGGGGCGAATTGAACAGTCCGGCGTTCAGACATGGCCTGCCCCGGGTGCGCAGGCGCGGGGACCATACGCTGAGCATGCGCCGGGTCCGGAGGGGCGGGGGTATGTTCCGGCAGGTTTTTTACACCGCATTGATTTTGCTCGCGTGAGGCGCGCGCAAATGCAGGCGCAGGCCTGCGCCCCGCGCCCCTACTCGGGCGGCTCTCTATTCTCGCCCAGCACGATGCCTGCCAGATACAGCGACCCGCAGATCAGCACCCGGTCTGCGCCGCTCGCGGCGGCCGCGTGCATCGCGTCTGCGAGGCCTGCGCAGGCCGTCGCCTCCAGCCCGGCAGTGTGCGCGGCCTCTGCCAGCTGCAAAGGGTCCGCCCCGATATGCCCTGCCGCGTTCGGCATCGTGAACACCGGCGGCTTCAGGTAGCGGAATGGCATGAAGAAGCCGACTGAATCCTTGCTCGCCAGCATTGCGGTGACCAGCGCTGTCTTGCCGCCGAGGGAATTCAGATGCCGCGCGATCGCGCGCGCCGCATGCGGATTGTGCCCGCCGTCGAGCCAGACGTCGCAGCCCTCCGCCATCGCCGTCACCGGCCCCGGCTTCAGCCGCTGCATCCGCGCCGGCCACCTGGCCTCGCGCGCACCGCGAAAAATCGCTTCCTGCGGCACACGGACGGAATTGCCAAACAGCTGCATCGCCATCGCCGCCAGCGCCGCGTTCGAGCGCTGGTGCTCGCCAATCAGCGCGAGGTCTTCCGGCATGGCATCAACAAAATGCGTCTTCAGCCGGTAGAGCGGCGCGCCTTCCGCCGCCGCCTTTCTGGAAATCACATCTTCGCAGACCTTGCGCTGGATCGCCGAGAGGACCGGCCGCCCCTTCTTGATGATGCCGGCCTTCTCGCCGGCAATCGAGCGCAGGTCCGAACCGAGGAAGGCCTTGTGGTCAAAATCCACCGGCGTGATTACCGACAGCGCCGGCGAATCGATCACATTGGTGGCATCAAACCGGCCGCCGAGGCCAACCTCGAGAATGAGCAGGTCGGCCGGCACTTCAGAGAAGGCGAGGATCGCTGCCGCCGTCGTCGCCTCGAAATGCGTGATCTGCCCGCTTGCGATCGCGTCAAAGGTGCGGTCCAGCCAGCCGATCAGACGTGCGTCATCTACCAGGTCCCCCGCCAGGCGGATGCGCTCGTTGAAGCGCACCAGATGCGGCGAGGTAAACACGTGCACGGATAATCCGGCGGCTTCGGCCATCGAACGCATGAAGGCGCAGGTCGACCCCTTGCCATTGGTGCCCGCCACATGGATAACCGGCGGCAGTCTGTCCTGTGGACGGCCCAACGCTTCGAGAGCCGCAAGCACGCGCCCGAGCGAAAGCTCGATAACATCAGGATAGAGACCCTCGAACCGCTTCAGCGAGGCGTCGAGCGCCGGGCTGTTCCCAGTCAATCAGCGGCGCCCTTTGGCTGAGGCAGCTTGTCGGCATGCGTTTTCGGAGGTGTCAGCATGATGTTGGACCGGTCATCCCGGCGGTGCGACAACGGCAACAGGTGAGACAGTATCCGCGAAATCGTCCCCTTCAGTTTCCTCCGGTCACAGACAATATCGACCTGACCTTTCTCGCGCAGGAATTCCGAACGCTGGAAGCCTTTCGGCAGGCTCTCGCGGATCGTCTGCTCGATCACACGCGGGCCGGAAAAGGCGATCATCGCGCCGGGTTCGGCAATATGCACATCGCCCAGCATCGCATACGAGGCCGAAACGCCGCCCGAAGTCGGGTCCGTCAGCACCACCACATAGGGCAGCCTTGCATCGGCGAGGTCGTTGATCGCCAGTGTCGTGCGCGGCATCTGCATCAGGCTGAGTGTGCCCTCCTGCATCCGCGCGCCGCCAGACGCCGTGCAGACCACGAAGGAGGACTTACGGGCCAGCGCCAGTTGCGCCGCGGTGATGAAGGCCTCGCCGGCCGCCATGCCGAGCGAGCCGCCCATGAAATCGAAATCCTGCACCAGCACGACCGCCGGCACGCCGCCGACCTTGCCATAGGCCGCGACCATGCAGTCTTCCTGCAGGAGCGGCGCGCCGCCCTCTTCGGTTTCTTTAAGGTCGCGCGCGGCGACCTTCGCCTTCGCAGCCTTGAGGCGCGCGGGATAGGGTTTGTCATCCTTGAACTTCAGCGGGTCCAGCGGCACGGGCGGCAGCGACACCGGCTCCCAGCGCTCATCATCGAACAGGAGACGGAAGCGTGTGCGCGGCGAGATGCGCAGATGCGCGCCGGCCGGCGTGACATTCCAGGTCGCCTCAAGGTCACTCTTGTAGATCAGCTCTCCGGAGATCGGACATTTGACCCACAGGTCGTCCGGTGTCTCCTTCTTCAGCATGATTGTCTTGAGGCCAGGCGGCGTGACCTTGTTGATCCAGTTCATAAGTCAGGAACTCCCGAATTGGCGGCAATGTCAGGCTTTGCGGACAGAATCGATTGCAGCCCGCAGTTCACGCGCCAGTGCGCCCATCGCGGGCGCCGCAGCCTTGAACCGGCCAGTTGCATGTGCATCGCCCGCCTTTTCCACAAAAGCCGAACCAACAACCACCCCATCCGCGATTTTAGCCATTTCCGCAGCCTGTGCACCACTTTTTACACCGAAACCGACACAAACCGGCAATCCCGACACTCGTTTAACCATCGCCACCTGCCCGGCAATCGCTGCAGGATCCGCGCTTCCAGCCCCGGTCACGCCCGTTACAGCGACGAAGTAAATAAAGCCGGAGGCGCCTTCGGATACCTTTGCGGCGCGGTGCTCGTCTGTCGTCGGGGTTGCAAGACGGATGACCGACAACCCGCGCTGCGTGTAGAGTTCGCGCAGCGGCGCATCCTCCTCAGGCGGGAGATCCACGATAATCGAACCGTCGATCCCGGCCTTGGAAGCCGCGTCCGCGAACGTCTCGTACCCCATCGAATGGACCGGGTTGGCATAGCCCATCAGGATCAGCGGCGTTGTCTGGTCCTCCTCGCGGAACCTAGCGGCGAGCGCAATCACATCGGTCAGTTTCGTGCCGTTCGCGAGCGCCCGAAGGCCTGCTTTCTGGATCGCCGCCCCGTCCGCCATCGGGTCCGTGAACGGCGCGCCGAGCTCGATGATGTCGGCGCCATTGTCGCGCAGCGCGCAGAGCGCGGCGTAGCTCGTCTCGAGGTCCGGATCGCCCGCCATCAGGTAGGCGACCAGCACCGCGCGGTTTTCGCCGCGCGCCCTGGCAAAGGCGCCTTCAATCCGTGTGCGGCCCATCTCAGACGTCCGTGTTTTCGAGCGCCCAGGCGGCGTAAGCGTCGCTGACATGCGTCAGCGGCATCGCGACAATCGCCGGCACGTCATAGGGATGCACCCGGTTCACCAGCGCCTCGATCTTCCCCCAGTTCGCTTCCGGCCCCTTGAGCCAGAGGATAAACTCGAACGACTGCTCGATCACGCCTTTCCAGCGATAGGAAGAAGTGACAGGCCCTTCGAGGTTGGCGCAGGCTGCAATACGGCCTTCAAGCGCGGCATCGGCAATATCCTCGGCGACGCGGCGCGAGGGACAGGTGATCCGGACAAGGATGAGGCTGATCATACGTCCACTCCGAGTGCTTTCGCCACAGAGAACACGTCCTTGTCCCCCCGGCCGCAGAGATTGAGAATCATCAGCCCGGTCCTGCCCAGGTCTTTTGCCACTTCGCCAACGCGGGCAATCGCATGCGCGGGCTCCAGCGCCGGGATGATGCCTTCAAGGCGCGTGCACAGCTGGAACGCCGCCAGCGCCTCATCGTCCGTACACGACAGATACTCTGCCCTGCCCACGTCGCGAAGGAAGGCATGCTCCGGCCCGATGCCCGGATAGTCGAGGCCGGCGGAAATCGAATGCGCATCAATGATCTGGCCGTCCTCGGTCTGCAGGAGGTACGTCCGGTTGCCGTGCAGGATGCCCGGCCGTCCGCCATTCAGCGCTGCCGCGTGCATCCCCGTCCCGATCCCGTGTCCCGCTGCCTCAACGCCGATCAGGCGCACGCCCTCGTCATCGATGAAGGGATGGAACAGGCCGATGGCATTCGAGCCGCCGCCGATACATGCCATCACAGCGTCCGGCAGGCGCCCTTCCCGCTCGAGGATCTGCGCGCGCGCTTCCCGGCCGATCACCGACTGGAAATCGCGCACGATCTCCGGGTACGGATGAGGCCCGGCCGCCGTACCGATACAGTAGAACGTCGTCTCGACATTCGTCACCCAGTCGCGCAGCGCCTCATTCATCGCATCCTTCAGCGTACCCGTGCCGGAGGAGACCGGCACGATCTTCGCGCCAAGCAGGCGCATCCGGAACACGTTCGGCTTCTGCCGCTCCACGTCCGTCTCGCCCATGAACACGACGCATTCGAGGCCGAAGCGCGCGCAGATCGTCGCCGTCGCGACGCCGTGCTGGCCCGCGCCCGTCTCCGCAATGATCCGCTTCTTGCCCATGCGCCGCGCGAGCAAGACCTGCCCGAGGCAATTGTTGATCTTGTGCGCGCCGGTATGGTTCAGCTCGTCGCGCTTGAAGTAGATTTTCGCCCCCCCGAAATGCCCGGTCAGGCGCTCGGCAAAGTAGAGCGGCGACGGGCGGCCCACGTAGTGGGTCCAAAGGTCCTGCATCTCGGCCGCAAAGGCCGGGTCCTGCCTGGCCTTGCGGTACTCGGCCTCAAGCTCCAGCACGAGGGGCATCAGCGTCTCGGCGACATATCGTCCGCCGAACTCGCCGAACCGGCCATTCGCGTCCGGCCATTTGTCCCAGGTATTGCGCAAGTCCATCATTCTTCCTCTGATCCCCGCTGCGCAATCGATCGCGCTCAGGACTGCCTAGGTTCCTTTTGCCGCGCGGATGAAGGCGCGCACCCGTTCCCTGTCCTTTAACCCCCGTATCCGTTCCACGCCAGAGGACACATCCACAGCAGGCGCGGCAGTTTGGCGTATCGCGCCGGCCACGTTTTCAGGCGTCAGCCCCCCCGCCAGGATCCAGGGTTTAGGCGCTGTCCAGCCTTTCAGAAGGCCCCAGTCAAAAGCCGCCCCATGCCCGCCCTTCTGGGCGTCCCCCTCCGGCGGCCTGGCATCCAGGAGCAACCGGTCCGCCGCGCTATATGCCTCAGACCGCTCGAGGTCCCGGGAATCGCGCACGCCCAGCACCTTCCAGACCTCAACGCCTGTTATCGCCTTTATCTCAGCTACCCGTTCAGGCGTCTCGGCCCCGTGCAGCTGCAGGACCGGGAACCCGAGCGCCATAACGGTCCGCACCTCATCATCCGGCGGATCCAGCAACACCGCGACCGGCACGGCCTTGCCGACAGACAGGAGAAGCGTCTCGGCCGCCGCCAGCGTCACCTGACGCGGGCTGACCGGGAACATGAACCCGATCCAGTCCGCCCCCTCGCGCGCCGCAAACGCCACGAGGTCCGGATCCTTCAGGCCGCAGATCTTTACCATCACCATGCCCGTCACCTGACCGAAACAGGCCCGGAGCACAATAGCCTGCCGCCCGAGCCGCCTTGCCGCGCGCCCTGCCGGAACCTAACGTCATCTTTAACCCTTAGC
>CALGEF010000167.1 GCA_937881755.1 uncultured Acidobacteriota bacterium | reverse complement strand
TGACGCCCCGCTTCTGGCGCGGCTGAACTGCTCGAGAAAATTCCGCTCAAGTGGGCGCCGGTTGAGCGCAGGAATTTGCGACCAGTCAAAAATCTAGAGACCGGTCGCTTGCCAGACCATCCGGACCGCGATGAGCGCGAGCAGGAGCCCGAACAGCTTGCGCAGATTGTCCGCAGGCAGACGGTGCGCCAGCGCGGCGCCGACCGGTGCCATCAGCACTGTGAACACCGAGATCAACGCGAAGGCCGGCAGGTTCACGAAGCCAAGCGACAGCGGCGGCAAACCCTCCCGGCCCCAGCCCACGAAGATTGCGGTGATCGCACCCGGCAGGCCGATGGCAACGCCCCAGCCGGCAGCCGTAGCGACCGCGCGGTGCATCGGCATGCCGCAGAGCGTCATCAGGCTCACGCCGAACGTGCCGCCGCCAATTCCCATCAGGGCCGACAAAGCCCCGACGCCTGTGCCGAGGCCTGCGCGCGCTGCGCGCTTGGGCATTTCTTCAGCAACCCGCCAACTTGGACGGCCGAAGATGAGCTGCAACGACAGAAGCACAAGCAGCGATCCAAACAGCCCGAGCAGCGTCTGTTTGGACATCAGTCCCGAGAGACCGATGCCGAACGCAGCGCCGAGCATGATCCAGGGCGCCCAGCCCAGGATGACGGACCAGTCCACAGCGCCATGCCCCTGGTGGGCCATGACGCTCCGGATGGACGTGAGGATGATAGTGGCGAGAGAGGTCGAGACGGCCACGTGCATGGCGGTGCCCCCAAAGCCCATGCCGTCAAGTAGGAAAAAGAGCACGGGCACGATAACCGAGCCGCCGCCGATGCCAAACATGCCGGCCACCAGACCTGCGAACAAGCCGGCTGCTGCCAGTGACAGGATCAGGGCACCGTATTGGGACAGGAACTCACTCATGGGCCCGCCTTAGCGGCCCGTTGAGGCGCTGTCGATTCCAGCTGCCAGGAAGGCGCTCAGTGATGGTGGTGGTGAGGCTCGGTATTGATCTTGCCGCACTTGCCGCACTTGATGATGACGCCGTGGGCGTCGCGGTGGGCGACGTTGACCAGCAGCTTCGTCTTGCAGCCACCGCACCGGTAGGTCTCGTCGCCGCCGCCTTCATGCACGGGCGCGCCGGCCTTGTGCTCGATCACGTTGGCGCCTTCGGCCTCTCGCTGGGTAAGCAGGATCATATCGAACTGGGGCATGCGCAGGGCCTTTCGGAAAACGCGTCGGATCATAGCCCGCCTGTTTCCACCACCCTGCGCCGTTTTTCAATGCTGCTTCGGGTTAGGGAAGCCGGAAGCTACCAGACGCCGGCATTCTTGAGGGCGGCGTCAAGGCTGGGCGGCAGGTCGATCGCCGCCTCGCCGGACTTCAGGTCCCGCGGCGCCTCTCCCGGCTTCAGGTACCGCCAGCCCTGGAACGGGCGTTTCGGCTGGGCATAGGTGCGCACCAGCTCGGGATCGAACACCAGCTCGCACATTGTCTTGCCGTCCTCGTCCGGCACCGACCGGATGTCGATGATGCGCTGGCGGACGCGGACCGCGCGTTTGATCACCCAGTAGATCGAGCCTCCGTCCAGCATTTCCTCGGCGCGTTTGGGCGCCATCCGCGTGTGGTGCACGGGATTGGGCAGCTTTTTCATGAGGCGCTTCTGCCAGTCGGCAAGATCATCGATATCGTCTGCGCCGACGCAGAGCTTGACCATGTGAATCGTCATGCGTCCGAACCTAGCGCCCCGGCGACGTGGGTCCAGAGGCCATCTGTAGCGCTTCGGCCCGCCGGGCGTCATAAGCAGCCTCGGCGTCCGTGCTGGCGAAGAAGAAGTAGGCGTCCGTCACCTTCGCTTCGAACCGCCGCTCGATGCGTTTGAAGGCGGCGCGGGCCTCCAGATCGATCGTGAAGCCGGAGACATAGGAAAAGCCCCAGCGCGGCTCGGTCTTCAGCAGGTAGCTCTGCTCATAGCGAGTAAGCTTGCCGCCGGAGGGCCCGTTCACCGGCTTCGGCAGGGTGTAATCGATCCGCTGGAACCGTTCGCCGACCGGGTCGAGCCAGGCCGTCGCTTTCAGGCGCTCGGCCGCCCAGACGTCGACTTCGGTGTCGTTGTAATTTGGCTGGTGGCGGAAACTGATGCGCCAGGCATCCCCGTCCGAGTTCACATCGACCGAAGGCCCGAGGCTCTGGCGCAGATCGTCCGGAAACAGGCGCCCGTCCGGCGCAGGCTCGGCGGCCCAGCTGGCGGCGACCTGGTCGAGCTCCGGATCATAGCCGCGATGCTCCAGCACGACCCAGCGGGCACCCGGCGGCAGGCGCGGGTCAAACAGGTAGGTGTGGCTGGCGCTGTTCGAAAGGAGCTCGACCGTGAAGGCGGCGCGCAACGTATCCGGCGCTTCGGTGGCCTCCAGGGCGGCATGCATCGGGCCGGAACCAGTCGCCACGGCGAGCGAAATCAGAAACGCAAACAGCATGACTCTACCCATGTCGACTGGCGCAGTTACTTCGCCGTTGATTGCGGCGGCTATACGGCAAAGAAGTCAGTGTGCTCGCCGAAACATTGACAGCAGTTGAACAGGGTCCGCTGGCGGGCCTGACTGATGCGCATTTCCAGGATTAAATCTGGTTCACCTACCGCTTGTACGCCATCGGCTTCTGGCTTTCGTCAATCGTGCGGTAGCGGTCGCGCAGGTTGGTCTGGCGCGACTCCATCGGCTGGGCCTCCCCGTCGATAAAGACCGCCGATGGCGCCGAGGTGACGTCCAGCGGATCGCCGTCCCAGCCCACCACATCGGCCCGCGCGCCGGGCGCCAGCACGCCGAGCCCGGTCATGCCGAAGATCTCGGCCGGCGCGGTCGTCAGGGCCCGCATCGCCTCATCAAAGTCCATCCCGTTGGCCACGGCATTTCCGGCAATCTGGGTCGCAAGCCGGGCAAGATGGCTGTCATTGTCGAGGTTCACGATCGCCACCGTGACACCGGCCTCGGCGAGCCGCTTCGCGTTCTCGCTGGTCGAGGCCAGCTGCGAGAAACTCGAAGGCAGGTTCGAGAAGGCATCCACGATGACCGGGATCTCGAGTTCGGCCAGACGCGGTGCGACGCGCCAGCCTTCATCCGCGCCGACAACCGCCAGGCGCAAGGCAGGGTTCTGCTCTTTGAAGTCCATGATGGCATCCAGGTCGCTCGCGCGGCTCGCCTGGAACAGGATCAGCTGATCGCCCTTGACCGCCGGCATCAGGGCCAGCGCGTCCATCCGCGTAAGCACATTGCCCTCATTGTGGCTCATGTAACGCGCCGCGAAGAAGCGCACATCGTCAAACGCGCCGCGCAGGGCCGCCCAGGCGGCCGGGCGCGAGCCGCCCGCAAGCTGGGCGCCGCTCTCGCCGAGCACGACATAGGCAAAGGCCCGTTCGCGAAACACGCTGCCTGTCAGGCCGCTCGTGTCCGCGAGGAAGCCCTGCCCCCCAAACAGCTTGCTCTGTGCCTGCGGCGCAACGGCGATCCTGGTAAAGCCGTCGAGGCGGGTAACGGGAATGGACGTGGCGTCGGGATTGAAGCCGTCCGCCGCATTGAGCGCAGCCGAAAAGGCAGAGCCTGCGGCGCCCGTGTCATTGGCGTCATCGACACCGCTGACTTCCGTCAGCCCGGTGCGCGAAAAGGCGGAGATCAGGCCCGGCGTCACCCATTGCGCGCGCACTTCGGTGGCGCCCGCAGGCACGCGCGTCGACGCCGGCCCGACCGAAACGATGCGGCCGTTCTCGATAACCACCACGCCGTCCGAAATCGTCCCCTGACTGGTGCCAGTCCAGATGGTTTCACCGTAGACGGCGACGGGTTGCGCGAAAGCAAATGGGGAGGCCGCGACCGCAGCGAGACTGAAAAGCAGGTGGCGGATCATTTGCGGTCTCCTTCGCCGGGCTGGCCAAGTTCGAAATCCGTCACCGGCTGGTTCGCCGGATCGTTACGGTCAAACATCAGGGCGCCGTCCACATAAACCTTCTCAGCCTTGGCATAGCTGCTGAAGGGATTGCCGGACCAGACCACGACATCCGCCATCTTGCCGGGCTCAAGGCTGCCCGTCTGCGCGTCCACACCCAGCGACTTCGCCGGGTTCAGCGACAGCCATTGCCAGGCGATCTCGATCGGGATGTCGATTCCGATCCGCTTACCGTCGGCCCAGGCTTTGGCGGCTTCCTGGTTCAGACGCTGGATGCCGACATCGCTGTCCGAATGCACGATCGCGCAGGCGCCGGCATTGTGGACGAGGGGAATGTTCTCAGGGATGCCGTCATAGGCCTCCATCTTGAATCCCCACCAGTCGGCCCACATCGATGAACACACGCCATAGTCGGCGAGCTTGTCGGCGATCTTGTAGCTTTCGACTGCGTGGTGGAAGGCGGTGACCTTGTAGCCAAACTCGTTCGAGATATCGAGGATCTGGGCCATCTCGTCGGCGCGGTAGCAGTGCATGTGGACGAGGATATCCCCGCTGAGCACATCGGCGAGCGTTTCGAGTTCCAGATCACGCTTCGGCGGATCGCCTCCGCCGGACTCCGCCTTGTCCATCTGCTTCCTGTAGTCGGCCGCCTGGATCCACGCGTCGCGGTAGCCGGCAACATTGCCCATCCGCGAATACGGTGCGCCGCCCGGCGTTGTACCCCGGCCGTAGCCGTAGACCCGCTTGGGGTTTTCCCCGCAAGCCATTTTCAGCGTGTAGGGCGCGCCGGGAAACTTCATCGCCTGTACCGTGCGTGCCGGCACGTTCTTGAGCGTCACGCCGCGCCCACCAAACAGGTTGGCGCTGCCCGGCAGGATTTGCAGCGAGGTAATGCCGCCGGCGAGCGCGCGGGTGAAGCCCGGATCCTGCGGCCAGACGGAGTGTTCGACCCAGACTTCCGCTGTCACCGGCCCGGAAATCTCGTTGCCATCGCCGTGGGAATCCACGCCCGGCGACGGATAGGCGCCCAGGTGGCTGTGATTGTCGATGATGCCGGGCGTGACCCATTTGCCGCGTGCATCCAGGGTGGCCGCGCCGTCCGGCGCCGTCAGGTCCGCGCCGACCGCCTTGATCCTGCCGCCCTCGATCAGGACGGCGCCGTTCTCGATCCGCGCACCTGCGCCGTCGAGCACTGTCGCATTGGCGATCAGCAGCGTCTGTGACGGATAGGGTTTGTAGGTCGATGGAAAGGGGTTCGCGATCGGAGACTTGCCCGCCGCCTCGTTGTCCCGGCTGCCCGGCGCTTCACAGGCGGCGAGCGCAAACGCGGCGGCCGCCACCCGGCACAGTTTTCCAAATTGCATCACAGCCCCGATCGTTTTTCAGCCCTCCCATGTGAACGGTGTTTTGCAGGAATGGCAAGACGCGGCGGACCCGCCGGGCACAATGGTCGCAAGGGCGCACAGAATTGTTGCCGAAAGGCCCCGCCCGTTAACCGGCTTTATCAGTGAACACGCGCTTTTCACGGCCGAAGACGCGCACCATCAGCCAGCCGGGCGCCATCTTCTCGATCCGGGGATAGCGCGCCAGCATACCCTCCATCCAGCGGCGGCCCCAAACGGCATTGCGTCCGAGCAGCACGGCGCCAATGACCGCCATCGGCAGGCCGACCGGCAGGAAAGGCGTGGCAAACCCGATGGGGAGAGACAGGACGATCAGGCAAAGTCCCGCAACCGCCAGCATCTGGCGCACGGCGACTTTCACGCCCTGCCGCAGGACGTTGATCGTCATAGGCGGCGCATAGGTGACCTGGGGCGGCGCGGGGGTGGTTTCACTGTTCATGGACGGGATATGGCACTTCTGGACCTGAACGCCATCCTGAAGGTCACCTGTGTCGAAAGTCTGGCAGGACCGTTGCACGGTTGCTACACGAGCCTGAGTTGAGGCCGCGTTATCGCAGGGACCGGAATTGCCGGGCATGAAGTTCCAGTCAATCCAGGCCCTGCGGGGCATCGCCGCCCTGCTGGTCGTCATCTACCATGGGGCAACCTTCGAAGGCAGGCTGATTTCGGAAAACGGCTTCCAGGAAACGCCCCTGATCGGCGGACTTTTCCTCAGCGGGTATGCCGGCGTGGATCTGTTCTTCGTGATCTCCGGCTTCATCATGGTCTGGGTAACACAAGACACTCGCCCCGCCGTATCGTCCAGCACTGACTTCCTGTTTGCCCGGCTCGTCAGGGTCTACCCGCTGTGGTGGCTCGCGGCCGGCCTGATGGTGGCCTACGGGCTGAGTACGAATGTCCTGGCCCTGCTTGCCCCCGGAGGGGGCGGCGAGGCACCGGTGCGCAATTCTGCGGACTACCTCGCCAAGTCATTCCTCCTGATCCCGCAGGCTGAGCTTCCGGTGCTCCTGGTTGGCTGGACACTGGTGCATGAAGTCTACTTCTACTGCGTGTTTGCGCTCCTGATGCTCGCGCCGAGGGCCTTGCTGCCGTGGGCACTCATGGCCTGGGGCGGGGTCGTCGTGGCGGCCTCGTTCGCCGGCCTCGCCGAACCGGTTGCGACCGGCTTCGTCACGCTTGCGGTCCATCCGATGACGGTGGAGTTCATTCTTGGCGCCCTGGCCGGGCTGCTGGTAACCTCCGGCATCCGGCGGCGCGGCGGGGTCGTGACCCTTGTCGCTACGCTCTGGCTGACAAGCTCACTCTGCCTGCAAGGCCCGCCGGACGAGCACACCTTGCTCTGGGGCCGGGTACTTCTTTTCGGCCTGCCCTGCACTGCGCTTGTCTATGGAGTGGCCTCGCTGGAAGGGCGGGACAGGGTCGTGTGGCTCATTCCCGCAGCCGCCGGCGCCATCGTGTGCGCCAGCCTCTTCCAGCTCTACGGCCTCAATCCCGGCAGTCCGGCCGAAGCACGAACACAGGCCGTGACCGTGGCGGCTGCGTGCGGGATGCTGGCGATGGCCTGCGTGCTTTGGGCGGGCTGGCTTGGCGGGATGAACTTTCCGCGCCGGATGCATGACCTCGGCCCGCCCCTGCGCCGGGTCTTCGCCTTCCTGGGGCGGACGGGCGACTGGTCCTACTCCATTTACCTCCTGCACCTGTTCGTGCTTGGCGTATTAAAAATGGCCTTCAGCTGGGCCGGGCAGTACGACGCCCTTGCTCCCGTGTTCCGGGTGGGCGCCCCGGGCCTTCTGGACAACCTGGCCTTCCTCGCCTGCGGGGTTGCCGGCACACTGCTGGCGGGCTGGCTCGGGTATCGTCTCGTCGAGCGCCCGCTGACCCGCGGGTTCGGTCTTGCCAGACGCCGGATCTTTCACCGCCGCCAGGACATGGCGGCGGTGAGCTGACCGGCCTATTCGGCGGCAACACGCGCCGGCTCGGGCGGCGTCCATTTAAGGACCGGCTTGCGGGCTGCACGTGTCTCGTCCAGCCGCCTGGCGGGGGCGAGATAGGGCGCACCCTTCAGCGTCCCGTCGCCCTGCGCGGCCCGCCGCGCGACCGATTCAAGCGCATCGCAGAAGCGGTCAAGCTCAGCTTTCGACTCAGTCTCCGTCGGCTCGATCAGCATCGCGCCGTGCACGACAAGCGGGAAATACATCGTCATCGGATGATAGCCCTCATCGATCAGAGCCTTGGCGATGTCGATCGTCTCGATCCCGTCCGCCGTGAAAGCATCGGAGAACAAGGCCTCGTGCATGCAGAAGCCGTCAAAGGCGGGCGTCATCACATGCCTGAGGCGGGCCTGCACATAGTTTGCGTTCAGCACGGCGTCTTCGGCCACCTGCTTGAGGCCATCCGCGCCGTGGCTCAGCATATATGTCAGCGCCCGGACGAACATGCCCATCTGGCCATGGAAGGCCACCATGCGGCCGAAGCTTTCGCTGGCGTCACCATCCACATGCTCGACGAGGCGGAAGAGGCCGTCCTCATCCTTCG
>CALGEF010000166.1 GCA_937881755.1 uncultured Acidobacteriota bacterium | reverse complement strand
GACGTTTAAACGGTTTCGTATTGGCGCCCAATGGGAAATGAGCGGGCGGCAAGTCGCAATGAGCGCCCGCACAGCCCGCAATCCGCAGAAACCGGCGCCGTCCATAAATGATACTATGATAGCTATTTATTATCCTATATTGCATATTGCAGATATCATGATATCACTCCTGACGCCCACGAAAGCCCAACTCCGGCTCGCAGAAAACCTGCGGGAGCGCCGCCTTGCCACGGGCCTCACGCAAGCGGGCCTTGCCGCCCGCTCCGGCGTGGCACTCGCGACGTTGCGCAAATTCGAGCGCACAGGCGCAGCATCGATCGAAACCTTGCTCAAACTCCTCGCGGTGCTCGGCGGCCTTGACGAGGTGGTCAAGGCGACGACGCCGATCGCGAGTAAATTCAGTTCGATCGACGAGGTCATCAAGGCGGATACCAAACCCAAGCGCAGGATCGGCTGGCGTTCATGATCTTCAGGCCTGTCAGCACGATCAAGGTTGGAATTGATTTCGCAAGCGGGCCGCTCGATGTGGGCCGCCTCGCGATCCGTGACCGGATCATCTATTTCGAGTATGAGCGCAGCTTCATCGAACGCGGGCTTGAGATATCACCGCTGCGCCTGCCCTTGCAGCCTGGCCTGAGGCGTTTCGATGCCGCCCTCTTCGACGGGCTCCCCGGCGTCTTCAATGACAGCCTGCCCGATGGCTGGGGCCGTCTCCTGTTTGACCGCGCCTTGCGTGTTCAAGGGCTGACGCCTGCGCAGGCAAGCCAGCTCGACCGGCTCACCCATGTCGGCGCGAGCGGTATGGGCGCGCTCACCTATGAGCCTGCGATAGAAGCCGATGCAGGCAAAGACGAGATCGATCTCGACCGGCTGGCGGGTCAGGCGCTTGATGTGCTGGAGGGCCAGGCCGATGAGGTGATCGGAGAATTGCTCTTGCTCAACGCATCCTCGGCAGGCGCGCGCCCAAAGGCGATGATCGGCTACAATCCGGAAACTGGCGCGATGACGCACGGACGGAGCGATCTGCCAGAGGGCTTCCAGCCCTGGCTCGTCAAATTCCCGAACGCGCAGGACGGTAAGGATGCAGGCGCGGTCGAATATGTCTACGCGCTGATGGCCCGGGCAGCGGGTATCGGGATGACAGAGACGCATCTCTTCCCCGCAAGGCGCGGGGCTGGCTTCTTTGCCACGCGCCGCTTCGACCGCATCGGCGAGAGAAGGCTGCATGCGCATACGGCATCGGGCCTGCTCCATGCCGATCATCGCACGCCTAGTCTTGATTATGAGGATTTGATCGCACTCACACTTCGGCTCACCCGCGATGTGCGCCAGGCCGAGAAGATGTTCCGCCTCGCCGTCTTCAACGTGCTCGGGCACAACCGGGACGATCACGCGAAGAACTTCACCTACCTGATGGACGAGGCTGGTAACTGGTCCCTCGCCCCTGCCTATGACCTGACCTTCTCCTCCGGCCCAGGCGGCGAGCAGACCACGATGGTCAAGGGTGAAGGCAAAGCGCCAGCCGGGACGCATCTGCTCGCCGTCGCCAAAGAGGCAGGCCTCGCTGCAAAAGATGCCAGGGCGATCATCGACCAGACACGCGAGGCGTTCGGTCAATGGCCGCGCCTCGCCAGAGAGCATGGCGTGACCGCCTCCAGCATCAGGCTGATTGCAGACCGGACCGGGAGCGCGGGCCGCTAGAAAGCGCAGAAAGCCAAGGCCCAACCGGCCAAATGGCCAGACACGGTTTTACTTTTTAACCTGCAGTCTCCTGTTATATCCGGGGTTAGCACCGAAAAATATTCGGACAGAATACCGGCCAATCCAGAGGCCGCAGATGACGGGGAATCCACCGGCTTGATGGAATACCTGCGGGTGCCCGGGTGCGGCGGACGCAGAGGCCCTCTTGCCGATCTGGCTTGCGCGCTCGCGGCCAGGGCGGCCTGAAAAATCCTCCTCGATCAGCCGCGCAATCGCCCCAACAGTCCGATCGCAGCGAGTTTCGCCCAAGCAACGATTGAGCAGGCGCCCGAGTGTCGCTGTCAGGTCAGGGCCCGCAGCTCATCCTGCACGGTTCCCAATTCCTCCGACGTGGCCGCGATCTTCGGCTCAAGCGCTGCGCGCTGCACTTCCAGCTGGTCATTCAGGGAAATCAGTCTCCGGAGCTGGACATCGAGCGCCGAGAAGGCGGCGAAATAGCGCGCCTCCTCCGGGCTCTGCCCGGACCTCGCCAGCGCCTGCGGGTTCCTGGCCGGGACAAATTTCGGATTTGACTTGTAGCGCTTCTCGAGGTCGAGGCGCCACTTGAACAGGCGCTCCGTGAGCTGATCTCCGAACCCCGGCACCTGCCAGATCAGCGCGCGGTCGAGATCGGCCGCCGTCTCGATCCCGAACGAGGCGAGCTGCGCGATCCGGCTGGCCCCTATTCCGTGCACGCATCCGGGGCTGATCCGGAACGTGTCGAGATAGGCGAGCAGCTGTGTCTCCAGCGGCGTGGCGGCTGGCCGGGCGCCGGACGCCTGCGCGTGCTGCAACAGCGCGTTCACCGCCTTCTGCGACTGCTCCATGAAGGCGGCAACACTGACCGCCTCCTTGTAGGTAGGGTTCGTCAACCGGGCGCGCAGCTCGCGCTCCTCGCCCATGAGCTTCGCGGCGCGCCGCCGGCGCCGGTAGAACAGGACCTCATTGGCCCAGAGAAACAAAGCGATTGCGGGCACAAACCCGAAGAACGCCCAGGGCGTGCCAATGAAACCTGCCACGATGATCGCTAGCAGCGCTGGCAGTCCGACAAACCACCTGAGCCTCGACAGCGTCCGCAGGCGCAGGGCCCGTTCCGGCGCGAGCGGGCCCCCTTTTCCGTTCCAGGCACAAAGGCGCTTGGTGCGGGCCGCTTCCGTAGCGAGACGCTGCACGAGACCCGCAAGGGCAGCAGGGTCCAGCCGGATGGACGCGGTCCGTGCCGGCAGGGCGCCGATGAAGGCGGCAATCCCGACCCGCTCGAACGCGCACCAGGGGCAGGTTGCCAGACCGCTGCGATAGACATGCGCGCGGCTCTGGCTGCAGGTCTGCAGGCCGCCGGCAAGCGCCGTAAGCGCCGCGGCCCATTCGCGCGCACTCGGCCGCAGGCTGCCGCCAGGCTGGCTAGAAGGCTGGCCGGAAGGCTGGCCGGAAGGCTGGAACGCCCGGAGGAACAGAGCCCTCATGTCTTCGCTGACCAGCGAAAGCGGCGGCGCGGCGGGCGGCGGGCGAAGCAGTGTCGGCGGATCAAGGTAGGCGTAGCCGTGCAGGGCAATGGCGCCCGCAATGTCGGTTGGCCCGCCCGTCTTCACCGGCACCCCGGAAAAAGGATGGCGCCCGAGGAACAGGAGCTGGAAGATCAGGACCGCGAGGCCAAACGCGTCATGATCCGGCGTGCGGTCAATGTCGGCCAGGCGCTGCGCCTGGAGCTCGGGCGGGGTATAGGTATCGATGCCCACCGCGCAGCGGTAGATCCGGTCACCTGACGCAAACTGCATGCTGTCACAGTCGATCAGGCGGACCCTGCCGTCCCGCCCGACCCGCACCGACCCGTGATTGACATCCCCGACGACGATACCGGCGGCATGCGCCGCCGCGAACGCGATCGCGGTATTGGCGGCGACCCGTACAAGAAAACCCCAGTCGCTGCCGGGCAGGTGGCGCGCCCGGTCGCGCGGGCTGTAGACTTCGTGGATGTCGAACGGCTCGCCGGCCCGGTCCATGATGAACCCGTCAATCCGGCCGTCCTTGCCGCGCAGAAGCGTGCGCGGCCAGGCGGCATGGATCGCCAGCGTTCCGGGGCCGGCGCTGACCATCGCCTCGAGCTTGGCCGCCGCCTCGCCAACAAGCGGCTGGCGGTAGATCTTGGCGACCTCCCCCGGACTGGAGACAA
>CALGEF010000165.1 GCA_937881755.1 uncultured Acidobacteriota bacterium | reverse complement strand
GCCGGAGACAACACGGCCTGAAAACGGTGCATATTCTCCTGGCTGACGGCGGCGCGTCTTGCAGGGGGCAAGGCGCGGGGAGGGCGGAAGGCCTTTGTTAAAGACTGCTGAATCCGCAGGCCCCGCGGGCAGCGATGCTGGATCCGCGCAAGCTGCCTTGCGCTGGCGTGATGTGAGGCAGCTGGGGAAAGCAGGTCCCACCGGATCGGGCCCGGGAGCCGATAGCGACCGATTCGATCGCATAATCAATATTATGGGAAATTATCTGCCGGGTGATTGTGAACTGGCGCCAGGATGCGTTTGCTGTGGCCGCTTCCGGCGCTCCGTTCGCCCTTCCCTCGCACCGCGCTAGAGCCGGAACGCGATATCCATGCCGTCAAAGGCCGGCTCCACATTGCCTGGAAGATCTCGCACGAGCGTCTGATAATCCATGTCGACGTGCAGATTGGTCAGGATAGCCCGGCGCGGCCTGAGCGCGGCAATCCAGGACAGCGTTAACTCAAGGTGGGCATGCGACGGATGCGGCGTGTAGCGCAGCGCATCGATGATCAGCGTATCGAGGCCGGCCAGGGCCTCCATCGACTCCGGCGGCAACCCGTTGACGTCGTTGCAGTAAGCAAGATCGCCGATCCGGTAGCCCATGCACCGGATACGGCCGTGTTCCATATCCACCGGCAGGAATTCCACAGGCCCGCCGCGGCCCTGGACCTCGAACGGACGCAGGGGCTCGACGGCCGGCTGAGGCGACATGATAGCCGGATAGCCGCCTGCACCCTGGAAGATGTAGTCAAAACGCCGCTCGAGGCGCTCCTTCGTTGCGCCGTCGAAATATGTCGGGATCTGGGCGCGCTGGCGAATGGCGAACGCGCGCACATCGTCGATGCCATGCGCCTGGTCGGCATGATCATGCGTATAGACCACCGCGTCGAGGTGCGTCGCGGCGCACGCGAGGAGTTGTTCGCGCAGGTCCGGCGATGTGTCGATCAGGACCCGGGTTACGGCGCCTGTCTCGTTCCAGCGTTCCACCAGCGCGCTGCAGCGCGTGCGGCGGTTGCGCGGCTCCGCAGGATCGCACGCGCCCCAGTCACCGCCAACGCGCGGTACGCCGCCCGACGAGCCGGTTCCGAGAAGGACGATCCGCGCACGCGCCATCAGGCGGCAACCCTGGAGAACAGACGTACTGCGTTCTGTGTCGTGACCTGCTTGATCGTCTCCGTGTCGACGCCCATCAGTGCGCCCAGCGCTTCGGCCACATGCACGAGATACGAGGGCTCATTGCGACGTCCGCGCATCGGCATGGGCGCCAGATAAGGGCAATCGGTCTCCAGTATGAGCCGGTCCAGAGGAACGCCGGCGATCACGGCGCGCACATCCTTCGCACTTCTGAACGACAGGATGCCGGACACCGAAACAAACGCGCCGAGCGCCAGGGCACGCTGGCACAGGTCTTCCCCGCCGGTATAGCAATGCAGCAGAGGCCGGAAGGCGCCTTTTGCGTATTCTTCCTCGAGCAGGTCGGCCATCAGGGTGTCGGCTTCCCGTGTGTGCAGGATCAGAGGCAGGCCGGTCACCCGGGCGGCGTTGATATGTTCACGCAGGCTGCGCACCTGGTCGGCCTCGGCGCTGTATCCGTAATGGAAGTCCAGCCCGGTTTCGCCGACGGCGACCACTTTCGGATGGCGCGCCTCAGCAATGAGTGTCCCGGCCGTAAGGTTCGTGAAGTCCCTGGCATGGTGATGGTGGACGCCCACCGAACACCAGATATCCGGATGGGCCTCAGCGATTGCGCGGACTGCCGGAAAATTGTCGTAGCGGTCGCAGATGGCGAGGAAGCGTTGCACGCCCGAGGCGCGGGCGCGGCCGAGGACGTCTTCAAGGTCTTGCGCGAAGGCCTCGCCGTGCAGGTTTACATGTGTATCGAACATCCCGGCGCCGTTTAGCCGGGCTGGGCCAGTTCATAAAGCCCCGCCACCAGTTTTGAGGCGACCTGGGCAGCGTCCATGTTCAGTTTCTCGGCATCGCCCGCCAGCCGCGCCTGTTTCAGCCAGAGTTTTGCCGCCGACGGATCGGTCTCGGCCCGGTCGGCCAGCCAGTCGAGCAGCTCCGACCGGAACGCTTCCATCGACGCATCATCAGCCGCTGCCGCCGAAAGCGCTGCTACGGCGAGTTTTTCGCTGAAAGCGGGCGCGGACCGGAGCAGGGCGCGGGCCGCGTCAACGGCGGCGAGGGCAGGTGCTGAAGAGAGCCGGATGCCCTTCCCCGGCCTGCCCTTCGCAACCCGGGCGGCCTGCGCGGGCGCGCCGGCAGCTTCGAGCGCCTTGCTGCAATCTTCCTCAGCCAGCACCGACAGCCGCAACACGCGGCAGCGCGAGCGGATCGTCGGCAGAATAGGTTCGCGGCCATGATTGATCAGGAACAACACACACTTTGGCGGGGGTTCTTCGAGCGTCTTGAGCAATGCGTTGGCGCCGCTCTTGTTGGTCTCGTCGATGGCATCAATGATCCCGATGCGCCAGCCGCCGAGCGCGGGCTTCATCGTGAAGAACTCAGTCAGGGCGCGTATCTGGTCGACGCTGATGTCCTGCGACAGCTTTCCCTTGTCGTTGAGTTCAAGGTGGATCAGGCGAAGGTCCGGATGACTGCCGGACGAACACGCACGCCAGACCGGATCCGTTTCGTCCGCATCGAGGGGACTGCCGGCTGCTCCGCGGGCGCCGAGAAGGAAGGCTGCGAGACGCTGCGCAAACCGCGCCTTGCCGATACCTTCGGGGCCTTCGATCAGCCAGGCATGATGCAGCCGCGTCTGCGCATGCGCATCGAGGAACCGCCGCTCCGCCGCGCCATGCCCGAAAAGGGGCCAGCCGGGCGCCATCAATGGACCTCGGCAGATGAAAGAAGCTGCGCGACATGCCACCAGGCCGCGTCTGCGACTTCGTTCGGGAGCCGGCTTGCATCAATCAGTCTGCACCGGTCCGGCTCTGACCGCGCGATGTCCGAAAAGGCGAGGCGGACAGATTGGTGGAAATCCAGATCTCGCTGCTCAAATACATCCTGCGCATCCTTCGGGCCTTTGCGGGCCGCGCGGCGCTCATGGGTGATGCTGACGGGAGCGTCGAGGATCAGCGTGAGGTCAGGGCGGGTTGGGTCCACAACGTGGGCCACAAGGCTTTGAAGGGCTTCAGGTGACACCTCACCGGACACACCCTGGTAGACGCGGGTCGAGTCGCTGAACCGGTCGCAGATCACCCACCTGCCCGCACTCAGCGCCGGCCGGATCAGCTCATCAAGGTGATCGCTTCTGGCCGCGTTCATCAGCAGCGCTTCGGCCAAAGGTGAAAACGCCTTGCCGCCGGGCGGCGTGAGTACCAGCGCGCGAATGGCTTCGGCGCGGGGCGTTCCTCCCGGCTCGCGGGTCAGGACCACATCAACCCCCTGCCCTGCCAGCCGGTCCCGCAAGGCGGCCTGCAAGGTAGACTTGCCTGTCCCCTCCCCGCCTTCCAGAGTGATGAACCGGCCCCGGGCGGTCTGCGACATCAGCCGCCCTTGAGGTCTTCTTCAGGGGCCGGTTTGCCCCCGCTCTTCATCAGGGTGCCTATCCCCGCGATGGCCTGACCTACAAAGCCGAGCTTCCGGATGTCGGCTTCAGCAATAACGGGCGCGGTCACAGGCTCCTGCCCGTCCAGCGTCACGACGAAGGTGGCGACGACATCGCCTTTTTTCACCGGCGCGCGGACCGTCTTGTCGAGGACGAGTTCAGCTTTGGCCTTTGAAAAAACCGCCTTGTGTCCGACGACCTTGACCGGCTCTGCCAGCGAGACCGGCACGGAAGTCTGGGCACCAAGCCACACCGGCACATCCGGCAGGATGACTGTTTCAGGGCCGATTGTTTTCAGTTCGAAACTCTGGATAGCGACCCGCATCAGACGCTCGGCTTCCTGCGCACGGGCAGCCATGGTCGGCAGGCCGTTGATGACGATCGTGCGGCGAACGCCGTCGCGGACAGCCGAGGCCGTCAGTCCGTAGCCGGATGATTCAAGGTGGCCGGTCTTTAATCCATCGGCTCCGGCCACTTCCAGAAGTGGGTTGCGGTTGGCCTGCGTGTACTCGCGCCAGGTATAGGACGGCAGCGCGTACCAGGCATAATACTGCGGATACTTGTCGATCGTCATTTTCGCGAGCTTCGCGAGATCTGCGGCAGAGACGACATGTCCCTCCCCCTCAAGACCCGTGGAGTTGACAAAGTTGAC
>CALGEF010000164.1 GCA_937881755.1 uncultured Acidobacteriota bacterium | reverse complement strand
CGCGGGAACACCGAGGCGGCGGGCATGGTAGGCGACGCCCTGCGCATGGTTCCCGGCCGAGGCGGCGATCACGCCGCGGCGTTTTTCGTCGTCGGTCAGCTTGGACAGCTTGTTGAGCGCGCCGCGCTCCTTGAAGGCCGCCGTATACTGGCGGTTCTCGAACTTGATCCAGACATCCGCGCCGGTAATCGCCGACAGGGTGCGCGAATGCGCCAGCTCCGTCCGCTCGATGTTTCCTTCGAGGACTTTGGCGGCCGCCTGCACATCGGCAAGCGTCACAAGGGGGTCTGGCGAAAAGGTATCGGGCATGGGGTGGTTCCGGCGGGTCAAAGCGGGCGAACCCTATGCGGGGAGGCCTTAACTTACAAGCAATCCCGCTGTGCCCGGGGCCGGGTCATGCTCGGCGACCCAGTGGCCAGGGCCAATGGGGACGAGCTGGGCCTGGTACTGCTCGGCTTCAGGGTTATCGATGACCCTGGATTTGAGGAACCGCAGCGCCGCCCGGCTGTCGAGGGGGCTGGGCAGGTCGCCGGTCAGCTTCAGCTTTTCGCGCGCCCGCTCGCCTCTGGGGTCCGCGTTCGGCACGGCGGCGATCAGGGCCTTGGTGTAGGGATGTCGGGCATCGGTATAGATCGTGCTGCGCCCGGCCAGTTCGACGACGCGGCCAAGATACAGCACCATCACGCGGTGGCTGATCTGACGGACCACCGCGAGGTCATGGCTGATGAAGATCATCGCGAGGCCGAACTCCTTCTGGAGTTCGATCAGCAGGTCCACGACCTGGGCCTGGACCGAAACATCGAGCGCCGAGACGGCCTCGTCGCAGATCACGAGTTTCGGCTGCAGGATCATCGCGCGGGCAATGCCGACGCGCTGGTTCTGGCCGCCGGAGAGCTCGTGCGGGTAACGGTTGATGAGGTTCGGATCGAGGCCGACGCGGGGCAGGATCTCGCGCACCTTCGCTTCGCGCTGCAGTCTGTTGAGGGCTGGTTCGTGCACCTGCAGGGGTTCGGCAATCGAGGCGCCGATGGTCATGCGCGGGTCGAGGCTGGCGAGCGGGTCCTGGAAGACGATCTGCAGGTCGTCGCGCAGGGCGTTCATTTCGCGGGCGCCGGCCTTGGAGATATCCTTGCCGAGCCAGGCGACGGTGCCGGCCGTCGGCGGAATAAGGCGCAGCACGCCGCGCGCGAGGGTGGACTTGCCGCAGCCGGATTCGCCGACGACGCCGAGTGTCTCGCCGGGGCGCAGGTCGAAGCTGACGCCGTTGACGGCTTTCAGCGGTTTGGTTTTGCCCAGAAGGCCGCCCTTCACCTGGATCGGGAAGTGGACCTTCATGTCATCCACCTGCAGCACCGGGGCGATGTCCGGAGAGGGGGCAGGAGAGAGCGGCGGGCGGCCCGGCGGGTCCGGCAGGTCGATGCGCGGCACGGCGGCCAGCAGCATCCTGGTATAGGGATGTTGCGGGGCGTAAAAAATGTCGTCCACCGCGCCCTGCTCGACGATTTCGCCGTGACGCATGACGATCACGCGGTCGCACATGCGGGCGACGACGCCCATGTTGTGGGTGATCAGCACGATGCCGGTGCCGGTCTCCCGCTTCAGCTCGTCCATCAGCTCCAGCACCTGCGCCTGTACGGTCACGTCAAGCGCCGTGGTCGGCTCGTCGGCGATCAGCAGTTTTGGTCCGCACAGCATGGCGATGGCAATCATCACGCGCTGGCGCATGCCGCCGGACAACTCGTGAGGGAACTGGTCAAGCCGGCTGGCGGCTTCCGGAATGCGGACGTGCTCCAGCCAGTCGACGCAGCGCTTGTTGGCCTCGTTGCCCTTCAGGCCTTTGTGCAGCGCCAGGATTTCGCGCATCTGGGCGCCCACCGTCATGTGCGGCGTCAGGCTGGTCAGCGGGTCCTGGAAGATCATCGACATCTCGGCGCCGCGGATCTTGCGCAGCTGCGGCTTCGGGGCCGTCAGCATGTCGGTGCCATTGAACAGGATCTGGCCGGTGGCGGCGCCGTTCTCGGCGAGCAGGCCCATCGCTGCGAGGGCCGACTGGCTCTTGCCGGAGCCGCTTTCGCCGACAATGCCAAGGCATTCACCGGCCGATACCTGAAAGGAAATTCCCCTGACAGCGTTTACGGTGCCGTCAGCGGTATCGAAGTTTACGGCGAGGTCTTTCACGGTCAGGATCGTCATGCCCAACGGGTAGCGCCTTGAAACGAACTCGCAAAGAGGCGGGACGCAGAAAACAGGAACGCCGCGCCTCCTGTGGGGTGGGAGACGCGGCGTAACTGAGGCTGGCTGCCGGCAGGGCCGGCAGGGCCTCAGTATTTGTAGGCGAGGCCGACACCCACGACGAGCGGGTTGATATCGACATCGGCGTTCACGCTAGCGCCCAGGGCGGTTGTGAAGTCGACCGTCACATCCGTGTTGATCCAGATCTTCTTGACGTCGACGTTGAGCGCGAAGCCGCCCTCCTTGCCGTCGAGGTCATAGTCGAAACCGGCCTGGAGGGCGGGGCCGAAGCTTGGATCATAGTCCATGCCGTCTGCGACCGGGCCTTCGTCCTCGTTGAAGAAGAAGGTCGCGTTCACGCCGGCGCCGACATAGGGCTTGAACTTGCCGGCGTTCCGGAAGTGGTATTGCAGGGTGAGGGTCGGCGGCAGCAGCCAGACGTCGCCCAGATCGACAGTGGCATTGGTCAGGGCGCCGGGTACGGTCACGTTGACGACGCTGACATCGTGCGGTGTGACAGCAAGGATCAGCTCGGCGGCAATATTGTCGGTGAAGAAGTAAGTGATGTCGAACTCGGGGACATACTGGTCACCGATGTCGGCGTCGCCTGCGAGGCCTGCGCCGCCAGCCGACAGCGCGGCAGATTCGTCCGGCAGCACGGCAATCGCGCGCGCGCGAAGCATCCAGGGATTGTCTTGCGCCGTGGCGGCTCCGGCAAATCCGGTCAGGGCTGTGGCCGTCAGCAGGGCTGCAAGAAGGTGCTTTTTCATCGCTATGGTCCCGTCATTCCGGTGAGTGATGCACCCTCGTTAAGCCTCTGGAATTGTTCGCGAAATTGGCCAGCTTGACGCGCGTCGGCGAGCCGCGCGGCACAAGCGCGCGATTAGGTAATCGTCCGTATTGAGACGAAATTTTCAGCGGTGCAGGTTGGCGGGAGTGTGGAGGCGGCCCGCAGAGGAAGTCCGGACCAGGTCTGGGCGACGGCGCACCAAGGGGCAGGCGCCTGCCCCTGAGGAAAGGCTTGAACTTCCGGCCTCCAGTTGGGAACATGGCCTCTTTCCCTGTTCCCGGCTGGAGTGCACCTGATGCCCGTCATGAATTTTCTCACCCAATGCGTGTTTGATGCGGGCGCGCTGAAACAGCTCGCGGCGCTGGCCAAGGGGAAGGGGATCACGCGGCCCTTCATCGTGACGGATGCGGGCATCAAGGCCTCCGGCATCCTGGCAAAGGTCGAGGATGCGCTCGGTGTTGCGCCGGCCGGCGTGTTCGCCGAGACGGTCTCGAACCCGACCGAGACGCAGACGAAGATTGCGGCAAAGCTCTACATGGAGTCCGGCGCGGACGGTATCATCGCGGTTGGCGGCGGCTCGTCGATGGACCATGCCAAGGCGATCGGCCTCATGGCCTCGCACAGCGACCCGCTGGAAACCTACGCGGCGATCATCGGCGGGGCCAGGAAGATCGGCAAGATCCCGCCCCTGATCGCGGTACCGACCACCGCCGGGACCGGTTCGGAAGTGTCTGTGGGCATGGTCATCATCATGGAGAATGGCCGCAAGGAAACCTTTGCCTCGCCGAACCTGATCCCGGTTGTCGCGCTCTGCGACCCGGACCTGACACTCGGCCTGCCCGCGGGCCTCACCGCGGCGACAGGCATGGACGCGCTGACGCATTGTATCGAAGCGGTGCTGACGCCGTCGGTCAATCCGCCTGCGGAAGGTATCGGCTATGATGGCGCGCAGCGAGCCTTCGGACAGGGCATGCTGGTGCGCGCCGTCAAGGACGGCTCGGACGCCGAAGCGCGCTGGCATATGATGATGGCAAGCTATGAGGGCGCGCTGGCCTTCGTGAAAGGCCTCGGCGGGGTGCATGCGCTCAGTCATGCGGCAGGACGTCTGGAGCAGAAGAAGCTGCACCACGGCACGCTGAACGCCGTTTTCCTGCCGCATATCCTGCGGTTCCACCAGGGCGCGGCTGACGCCAAATACGCCCGCCTGCGGCAGGTCATGGGCCTGACGGCAGGGGCCGATCTCGCAGATGCGATCCAGGACCTCAACAACACGATCGGCATTCCGAAAAACCTGACGGCCATGGGTCTCGCAGCTTCCGACGCCCCGGGCATTGTCGACTACGCGCTCAAGGACCTCGCCCACTTCGGCAACCCGCGCCCGATGAGCGCGGATGACTACGCCAAAGTCTACGAAACCGCGCTAGCCTAGGCCCGCCTGCTCTTTGTGCGGATCAGCCGGCGGCTCACCCGGGCCCCGGCTGAACGGCTGGCCTATTCCGCTTCGAGAACCGGCAGGCTGAGCGCCTGTTCGATATCCGCCCAGCTGACGACCTTGAAGTTCTGGTCCTGGCCGGACTTCGGGTTGCCGTCGTCCTGAACGGTCAGGATGCCGCGCGGATAGCCGGGCAGCGCGCCGGAGAAGACGTCGAGACCGTCCGTGTGCGTCACGGCGTCGATGTCGAGCGCCGTGTTCTCGTCGATCGAGAAGCTGCCCATCGCAGTGTGCGGCGCCTTGCGGTCATACACCACGAACCGGTTGTCGGACTGGGCCGAGACGACGAGCCAGCCGGCGCCGTCCTTGCCGCGCCAGAGCGAGACGCCTTCGACATCCGCCGCCAGGCCGGCCGCGCCGCCGACGACATCGATCTGCTCCGGCACCGGCGCGGCATCGCGCCAGGCCATCTTCCAGAGACCCTGGTCTTCCTCGCCGACGAAGAGCAGGCCCTGCGCCTCGTCAAATACGCAGCCTTCCAGCTGGGTTGCCAGCTTTACCGTCTTCAGAAGTTCGCCGGTCAGTTCTGAAGGGCTTTCGGAGATGGCCCAGATTTCCGCCGTTCCGTCCTTGTACGTCACGCCCGCCAGGTCGCGTCCGCCTTCCCGGCCCGAACAGATGCCATAAGGCTCGAGGCGCCCGGTCGGCACGTCGCCGCGGTGCGAAACGGTGCCCGTGGCGCGGTCGATAAGGAACACGGAAATCGCGTTCACCTGGTCATTGCTGGCGAGGGCGACGTCATGGGGGCGATCCGCTGACTGACGAAGATCTATATTGTTGATCAGGCCGATCGGCAGGCGCGCCGCTTCGCTGCCGTCGAGATTGTAGACGACGAGGCCTTCCTGCTTGTTGGTGCCGAGAATCAGGGACTTCGCCGCGTCCTGCGGGTGCAGCCAGAAGGCCGGATCGTCGGCTGCGTCGCCGCGCGCGCCAGCGGGCGCGGTCTCGATCGACGCGGCGACCCGCGCCTGGCCTTCAATGACCGAAGGGGCGGAAACACAGGCGGCAAGAACCGCAAGGGCGCTGGCAGCGGCGAGAAGACGGGAACGCATCATGAGCGGTTTTCCTTCCTTGGGATGAGAATCGGTGGGCTTGGCGTCGGCTTATTGCGCAGCTGTGACCAAAAAGCGACTGTCACAAAACTTGTATCGATCTGTCACTTTGTTGCGATGAACGGCTGGTACCGTCGCCAGAGAGTAGTCCTTTCAACTTCGACTCGGGGTCCGATATGAAATCAAAATTCAGCCTTTTCACCACTGTCAGCCTGGCAACGCTTTGCTTTGGCTTCGGCGTCAACGCCGCCCATGCAGACGTCGTGCGCGGCGCGGTCAAGGACGCTACCGGCACTGCGCCGCTTGAAGGCGCCTTGGTCTCCATCGAGGAATTGGGTCGGTCGACCTCGTCCGATCGTTTCGGCAGCTACCGTTTCTCGAACGTGCCCGCCGGCGATTACACACTAGTCGTCTCCTATGTCGGCGCCCCGAAAATGACCCAGTCGATCTCGGTCGCGGAAACCGGCGAGATTGTGGTTGATTTGAAAGTCGGCGACGATGTGCGTTATCTCGATAACGTCCTGGTCGTCGGTTCTGCCGCTGCGCAAGCCGGCGCAATCAACCAGCAACGTGCATCCAATGCGTTGATCAATGTCATTGACAGCGACGGCCTTGGCAATTTCCCTGACACGACGGTCGCAGATTCGCTGTCGCGCGTGCCGGGCCTGTCTATCGAAACGGACCAGGGCGAAGGCCGTTATGTATCAATTCGCGGCATCAACACCGACTTGATCTCGTCAAGCATCAACGGCGTACGCACGCCGTCGCCCGAAGACCGCCGCGGCGTTCTTTTGGACGGCGTGCCGTCGGACCTGCTTGACACGATCGAAGTCCAGAAATCCCTGACCCCGAATGTCGATGGCGACAGCATTGGCGGCGTCATCAACCTTAAAACCATTTCCGCATTTGACCGGGATGGCCGGTTCATCCGCGCCAAGATTGAAGGCCAGTATAACGAGATCACTGAAGAGATTTCGCCAAAGGGCACGCTGACCTATTCCGAAACCTTCGGCGACAAGCTCGGCGTCGCTCTTTCGTTCAACTATCAGGACCTTCGTATTGAATCGCACAATAACGAAACTGGTGGTTGGGGCGAAGTCGATGGCGCTGACTTCCTGGTGCCGCAAGCGGGCACATTCTTTGTGCCGAACGATGACTATGAAATGCGTTGGTATGACCTGACCCGCACCCGCTATGGGTTCGTCGGAAACCTCGAGTATCGCGCGACCGAAAACACAGATCTCTATCTGCGCACCCTGTTCAACCAGTATGAAGACGACGAAGTTCGCAACAAGTTTGAATTCCGCGAGTTTGACGAGGAGATCGTGTCGGCTACGCCAACATCCGTTTCCGTTCGCCGCGGTGAGGTCGATGCTGAAGTGCGCGCGCGCCAGGAAGTCCGTAAGATCCAGACCATTGCATTGGGAGGCGACACTCGCCTCGACGATTGGAACTTCGATTACGAAGCGTCCTATGCTTACGCGGAAGAAGACGACAGCGATAACCACGACGTCGCATTTCGTTCCACGCCGGAGCAACGCAACAACACTGTCGGTTCAATCACGCTAGACTATTCAAACGCGCAAACGCCTATCATTTCCGGTCAGGCTCTTTCGTTCCTTTTGAATCCCAACAATTACGAGTTGGATGCATTCGAGCGTGAGTTCACGACCAACGAAGACACCGAGTTTGCTGGCAAGCTGAACATTAGCCGCGACAGCCTTTTCATGGGCATGCCGGTGGAATGGAAGGGCGGATTGAAATACCGGACCCGAGAGAAGGTGCGCGATGTCAATCTGGATATCTATGAGCCCAGCGAAGTGCTGAGCGATTTCATTGATAACAACAACGAAATTCCGGGATGGCGTTTGCCCAACTTTATTCCGACATGGCCGAGCGCAAACCTGACACGCGGACTGCGCAATACGGTCACCGCAGCCGATCGCGACGATGCGGCCTCCGCATTCGAAAGCCTCTCTGCGGACTATAACATTCAGGAAGACATACTGGCTGTTTACGGGATGGGGACGTTCGAAAATGGTCCGATTACGGTCGTCGCTGGTGTGCGTGTGGAGCAGACCAATATCGACAGCCGCGGCAATATCTTCACTGAGGGCGACGATCCGACCAACGTCACCGAACGCAACTTCTCGGACGACTACACAAACGCCCTGCCGAGCGTGAACGTCAAATATCAGTTCGCTGAAAACATCTTCGGTCGCGCTGCCTACTATGGTGCGATCGTCCGTCCGGCCTTCGGTGAAATGGCGCCAGTTGCCGTCTTCAACGAAGATCAGGATGGTGCGTTCATTGGCAATCCGAACCTGAAGCCTTACGAGGCTGACAACTTCGATCTGTCGATCGAGTTCTACCCCACAAAGCTGTCAGTGATTTCCGCCGGCGTGTTCGTCAAACAGATCGACAATGCCATTTTCCCGGTAACGTTTGATCTTGCGGACGTACCGGCTGCCATCGATCTGAGCTTCCTCAGCACCGCCCAGCTCGCAACGCTTGAGGAGGTAGAGACCTTCGTGAACGTCGGATCGTCGGAAGTCAGCGGCGTCGAGTTCAACTATGTGCAGAACCTCGGTGACCTTGTTCCTGCGCTGGATGGTTTCCTGACCTCGGCCAACCTGACCTTCACAGATTCGGAAAGCACGCTTCCGGATGGTCGCAAGGTGCCGTTCCTGAAACAGTCGGACACCATCTGGAATATCGCCCTTGGATACGAAAAAGGCCCCTGGGACCTGCGCGTGTCTGCAAACTTCCGTGACGACTATCTCGACGAACTGTTCGACGATAATGTCGACCGCTACACCGACGACCGTACTCTGGTCGAAGCGTCAGCGAAGTATACCATCAGCGATAACTTCCAAGTCTATCTTGAAGGTAAAAACCTGACGGATGCTGAAGAGTATTACTATCACGGAGATGAGAACCGCTTGTCGCAGTACGATGAATTCGGCCGAAGCTTCGTATTCGGTGTTCGCGTTACCTACTGATACGCTGGATCATACTTGAAACAGACGGGCCGCAGCATCTTGCTGCGGTCCGTTTTCGTTCCGGCTCAGCCCCGCGTTTTCGACCAGGCCGCCAGCCGGGCGGTATAGGCGCGCGGCGTCTCGCCGGCGAGGCGGCGCGCGGTGCCGAAGGCGCGGCGCAGGGCGCGGCGGCGGGCTTTGGCGATCAGCGCCAGCGCGGCAGCGGCATCGGGTTTGGCAAGCAGATGTACCGGCGCGTCGATTATGGCGCCCTCCAGAAGGCCGAGATCGCGCCAGTCGCCGAGATCATCGCAGAGCCGCTCGGCAGCGGCGGCGTAGCCGTCCATCACTTCCGGAAAGGCGCCGCGCAGCAGCAGCGTCTGATACCAGTGATCCTTTGCGCGTTTTCGAAACTCGTGGACGGGCTCTTCGTCCCGGGCGCGCCGTGCCGCCTCGAAGGATCTGCGCAGCCGGCGGTAGCTGCGCTGCAGGCCGGGTGCGAGGGCGTGCCAGCCCGTCTGCGTCAGTGTCCAGGATTGCGCGCGCCCGGCCGCCGCGTCCATCTCTCCGGCGAAGGCTGCCAGCAGCCGCTTCTGCGCGGCCGTGCCGGCGGCGCGGCGCTTGCCCAGGGCGGCGCTCAGGTTGGCGGCGACGTCCTGCGGCAGGCCCAGCCGCGACAGCGTTTCGGTCAGGGCGCCCTTGTCTCTGAGCGCGGACAAGCGGGCCGCTGCTTGCCGGAGCACCGCGATCTCTTCGCGCGCCTCAGGAAAAACCGGTGCGACGAGGCGCAGCAGGGCGCGCAGTCGTTTGGTCGCCTTGCGGCCTTCGTGCACCTTGCGGGCAAGCGGCACTGTCCTGTCGGCCAATGCGGCGCCAATCGCCGAAAATTCCTCCGCCGCAATCCGGCGAAGGGCTTCGCTCGTCGACGCGTCGCCTGGCTTGAACCTGTAGGCCATCGTGTCGCCGGACCCTCCTCGCGCCCAGATTGCACAGGCAAATCAGCGCCGCCAACGCTCTCGCGCGGGCGGCGACTACAAGAATCTGGAGGGTTTTTGCCCGCCCGCCTTTAGACCCTTCCCGAAAGCAGGCGAATCCGCCGATACAGCTGGTCCATGCCCGGGACCCTGCAATCTGTTCTCAATAATCTCGCCCTGATGGCCTGCGCCCTGGCAATCGGCGCCTCCTGGGTGGCCGCGATCGTGTCGCCCAATTGCAGCTTCGACAAGCTGACGGGCGCGCGGGCAGACGGACACGTGCGCGAACTGATCCACCGCACCAGCCCGCAGCTGGGCTTCCTGATGGCGCTGGCGGGGGCCCTCTTCCTGTTTGCCTCCAGCCTCGTGTCTGGCATCGTGGC
>CALGEF010000163.1 GCA_937881755.1 uncultured Acidobacteriota bacterium | reverse complement strand
GACCCTAGTACCCGGAATCACAGGTGCCTGATACGGTGGTTGTTGAAAAAAGGCTTTGGCACCCTCGGTATTCTTCGACTCACGATTCATGGACAGCCGGTACTAGAACGCCGCATACGTCCTGAGGAACGCCGCCGACTGGTCGGCGCAGAAGCCTTCGTTGACCGGCGCGCGCATGATCGTCAGCCGGTGGAAGATCGGCCCAAGCAGCTGCTCAATCACATCATCCAGCTCGAAATCGCGCCGGATCACGCGTTTTGCGGCGAGTTCCGCGAGCAGCATGCGCAGCGGCTGGCGAATGTCGCGGCCGACCCAGGCGCGCCAGACTTCGCCGGCCTCCTTGTCATCGGCCGCTGCCAGCAGCGCGACGCGCAGAACGGCATGGCCCTGTCCGGTCCGGGCGGCGGCTTCGAGAGGGATGATCAGCGCGGTGATGCGCTCCTGCGGGTCGCGGCCGCCCTCCGGCGCATCCGGGATCAGGGCGAGGGCGGCGTCCACGCACATTGCGCCGATCGACGGCCACCAGCGATAAATCGTCTGCTTGGAGGCGCTGGCGCGCTTGGCGACCGAGTCGACGCTGAAACCGCGCCAGCCATTCTCTGCCATTTCCTCGCGGGCCGCTTCGAGAATTGCGGACTTCGACACTTCGCTGCGCGTCGGCCCCTTGCGGGACTTTGCGCCAGTGCCTCCCGGGACGGGGGCAGCGGTCTGCGTGTCGGTCGGCGTATTCATCGTGAACTCCTTAAGCCCTGCTGGGGTTTTAGCCAGAATCGGCGGCGGGGCGAAACAGACCGTTCCGTCCTAGATGCCAATTGGTTTCGAAATTGCTTGCGGCCAGTCAGGAAATGCGTATCCCGCCTGCAGTCCATAAGAAGAACCTATCAGGAGCAGAGATGAAGACTGTGGACGATCTCATCGCCGGCTACCGCCGGTTCCGCGCCGGCGTCTATGCTGAGCAGGTCCAGCTTTACCGCGAACTGGGGGAGGGGCAGGACCCGGATGTCATGCTGATCGCCTGCGCCGACAGCCGGGCCGAGCCGTCTGACATCTTCAACGCCGCCCCGGGGCAGATGTTTGTCGTCCGCAACGTCGCCAATCTCGTGCCCCCCTACAAGCCGGATGGCGGCCTGCACGGCGTCTCGGCGGCCCTCGAATTTGCGGTGCGGGTCCTGAAAGTGCGCCATATCGTGGTCATGGGCCATGGCGGCTGCGGCGGCGTCGCCGCCTCGCTGACCGAAACCAGAAGCCCGCTGATTGGTGAATTCGTGGCCCCCTGGGTCAAGCTGCTGGACGGCGCCCGCGCCCGCGTCATGGAAAGCGGCTCTCTGAACCCGCAGTTTGCCCTCGAACTTGAAGGTATAGAGAGCTCGCTCGACAACCTGATGAGCTTTCCCTGGGTCGCCGAAAAAGTGCAGGCCGGCGAACTCGAACTCCACGGCGCCTGGTTCGCCATCAAGCACGGCGAACTCCACTGGCGGAACCCGAACACGAAACGCTTCGAGATTGTCGCGCCCTAGCCGGTTGTGGGAGGGCGCCGGCGGCAAAGCACCCCCTTCCACACCCAGAACCCGATCATTATACTCTCGCGCACGTGGGGACGTAGCTCAGATGGTAGAGCGCGGCGTTCGCAATGCCGAGGTCGGGAGTTCGATCCTCCTCGTCTCCACCAGGCTTTGAGGCTCAGCCTGCTTTCTTCCCGCGCTCCACCGCGTCGCGGATCAGCTCGCGCGCCTTGTCGACGCCGTACCAGCCTTCGACGCGCGTCCACTTGCCCTGCTCGAGGTCTTTGTAGTGCTGGAAGAAGTGCTGGATCTTGTCGATCAGCGTCTGTGGCAGGTCGTGATAGGTGGCGATCTTGTCGTAATAGGCGGTCGTCCTGGGGTGCGGCACGGCCAGCACCTTCTCGTCCTGGCCCTTGTCGTCGGTCATCATCAGCACGCCGACTGGTCGTGCGCGCAGCACAGAGCCCGGCACCAGCGGGCGGTTGCCCACCACCATCACGTCGATCGGGTCGCCATCGAGGCTCAGCGTGTGCGGGATGAAGCCATAGTTACAGGGATAGCGCATCTCGGTGTAGAGGAACCGATCGACGAACATCGCGCCGGATTCCTTGTCGATCTCATACTTGATCGCGTCACCGCCCAGCGGCACCTCGATCAGCACGTTCACGTCGTCCGGCGGATTGTTCCCGGTCTTGATCTTGGAAAGGTCCATGGCGCGCGTCCTCAGGGGCAGGGGAGAAGTCAGACCGCCCCGATGCAGCGGCGAGGTCGCAACGTCAAGACGGGGGCGGCCCCGCGTGTGTTAAGGCGGGCAACCTCGCCTCCAGCCAGCCGAGGATCAGCGTGCGTGCCGCGTCCCGGTCGAGGTCGTTGAGCAGCTCGTGATACCCTTCCGGGAAAATTTTGAGTGTCTTGTCGGTTGAGCGGATCATCCCGAAGAAGCGCTCGGATCCCTTTGCCGGGGTCGCGGCATCCTTCGCCCCGTGCACCACCAGCACCGGCGCGCGCCAGGTATCATACCGGCGCCAGCCATCCTCCGACACCGCAATCGCCGTCGCCCCCAGCCGCGCCGAAGGCGGAAGGAGGCATATCATCGGATCTGCCGTGTAGGCCGCCACTTCCCCGGGAATCCGCGACAGGCTGCCGGGCGCAATTGGCGGCGTCAGCCGCGCGCCCGGCGCCGCCGCCGAGACCAGCCCCGCCACCGCCTTCAGCGCCCAGCCGATCTCGACCAGGATCGCCGGCGCGCTCAGCACCACGCCCGCCACCCCGCCAGGCGACCGCGCCACGCTTGCCGCCGTCACCAGCCCGCCGAGCGAATGTCCGAACAGGAATACCGGCGCGCCGCCCTCGGTCAGCGCCGCGCGCGCCGCGACATGGTCCGCCGCCGCCTTGTGCATGTCAGCGACGCCCCGCGCCCCGTCCGAACGCCCGTGTCCTTCAAGGTCAAACGCATGCACGTCAAAGCCCAGCGCCATCAGGTTCGGGATCAGCCGGTGATAGTGTTCGATGTAGCGCTCAGCATACTCGCCATACCCATGCGCCAGCAGCAGCTTCGCCCTGGGGGAGGGGCTACGCCAGACATACCCCGCACGCCCGCGCCCGAAATCCCAGGCCTCCGTCACCGGTGTGTCTGCCATCATGCACCTCCTGTCCAGGGCTTCGATCCTGCGCGATCTTGCTGCGGGCCGCTAGCGGGCGGGCGATGACTCTTCGGCCATGTAGATTTTCCTTTCCGTCGGAGCAGGCGACAGGGCCCGCATCTCCCGCACGAACGCCTGGCTTTCCGGGAGGGCAAGGTGGGCCCTCAGCGCGTCCATGTCCGCCCAGCGTTCCACGAACACCAGACGCGCAGGGTCCTCGCAATCGGCATGAACATTGTGCGCCAGACACCCCGGCTCCGCCCGCGAGCGCGCCGAGTGCTCCGTACAAAGCCGGGTAGTCTCAGCGGCCGTCTCGGGCGATGTGATGATGTGGCCAATTATTATGATCATCCGCCAATCCCTTCACTCCGGAGCCGCAGCTCTGACACCCCCCCTCTGAGGCCCGCTGGAGAGGGGGCAGGATCATTTCCGCCGTACCGCATAATTGAAGCTCACGCTGATCCGCGCTTCTTCGCTCGCACCCGGCATCACCTCATGCCGCAGCCAGCTCTCCCACATCAGGCAAGTCCCCTCCGCCGGGGTCAGGTAGACGAACCGCCGCGCCGCTTCCGGCGCCTTGTCCACCAGCTGCGGCGCCGCCATCATCATGGCGAGGCGCGGGTCCTCGAACCGGATCCGCCCCGCGCCCTCCGGCACGCAGACATAATAGGTGCCGGAAATCACCGAGCCCGGATGGATATGCCCGGAATGGTGCCCGCCCTCGCCGAGCACGTTAACCCACAGCGCGTCGAGCTCCAGCGCCAGCCCGTCCATGTCCCAGTGCAGCGCTGCCGCAAATTTCGCCGCCGCCTTGTCGAGCAGCTTTTTCAAGGCGCCGAATTCCGGAAACCGTTCCGGCAGGTCATCCAACGACGCATAGGAAGTATACCCGGGGTACCCTTCCTGTTCGCACCAGTCATTGCCCGCCGTATCGTCCTCCGACAATACCCACGCCGCACGCTCCAGACGGCTGCGTAAGGCCGCGTCACCCAGCGGCATCTCGTCAATCAGCGTCGAAAACAGGTGTCGCACCGGGGGCCTCATATCGCCTCTCCGCGCGTTACAGGCTCTGCCCGCCCGCTTCAAGCGCCGCCGGCGGACCTGCGCATGCAGGGCATCGGTTTCACGGAGTTTCTCGAAGATTTGGACGAGGCCCCCGGCCCGGCCATTGCCGAAAGCGTGACCGAGGCCTGCGATCCTGCCCTGGGCGGCGTCTGCACCAGCGTCGCTGCCTTCCCTTGCGAGGAGATGGCTAAGCCTATCGGGGCGCTCGCAGAGCTTTCCGGCCGCGGCCCGGTGTCTATCCTGCGCGAGTTCGGCGGGCGATTGGCTGAAACCCTACACAAGGCCTGTCCGCAGAAATTCAAGGGGGCTGACTTCTTCGATTTCGTCAAATCGGTCGATTCGCATATCCGCGTCGAAGTCATGAAGCTCTTCCAGGATGCTGAACTGCTGCTCTTCCACAAGGTCTCGCATGAACAGGAGCGGCTGGTGATCGACTATGTCTCGTCCCGCGGCCCCCGGAATCTGGCATCCGGCCTGTTCCGCGGCCGCAGCCCGATCTTTGATGAGCCCGTCCGCATCACCGCCGCCGCCAGTTCGTCCTTCGACCCGAAGTGATAGAAGAACGTCCCCTTCGACACGCCCGCCGCTGCGCAGATCTCGTCCACGCGGTTCGCAGCCAGCCCCTGCCGCCGGACCAGTCCGAAAGCTGCCTCCATCAGGCTGTCGCGGGTTTTCGGGTTCGCCGTCCGGGCCATGTCTCGTCTCCTGATCAGAACATATCCACGGGTCGGTTTTTTTAGGTCCGGCCCCGGAACTGAAAAACCGCCCACACGGTTGAGTGGACGGTTTTCGAGGCCTGATCTGGCAGCGCGCCCCTATTCGGCGGGCAGCAGCCCGGCCGCCATCAGGCGCCCCATGATGATCGGCAGAAGGTTTTCGGGAATCTCGCCCGGAGCCGGCTGGCTGGTAAACGCCCGCGACTCCGACAACACGCGGTCGCCCTGCCGGATGATAAAGCCCTCATAGCCCTTGGCGACCACCTGCCGGCAGATCTCCGTGTACGTATTGAGCCCGCCCGCATAGGGCATGAACATGCGCGGCTTGCCCGGCACATTGGCGCCCATGTACCAGCTGTTGGCCTGCGGCAGCATCGTCGGCGTCACCGCTTCGGTCGAATGCCGGCACCAGGCTGCCTCGGCTTCCGGCGAGGCCTCGATGCTCGTCTGCTGGCGCTGCTTCAGCGACACGAGGCAATCGGCAATCCACTCGACATGCTGCTCGATGGAATTGATCATGTTGGTCAGCACCGACGGGCTGCCGGGCCCGGTGATCGTGAACAGGTTCGGAAAGCCCGCCACCATCAGCCCCAGATAGGTGCGCGGCCCCTCGGCCCAGTGATCCTTGATCCGGCGTCCGCCCGCGCCCCGCAGATCGATCCGGTCAATCGCCCCGGTCATCGCATCGAAGCCCGTCGCCAGCACCACTGCGTCAAAAGCATAGTCCTTCGCCGACGTCCTGATCCCCTCCGCCGTGAACCCCGACAGCGGCTCCGCGCGCAGGTCAACCAGCTCGACATTCGGCCGGTTGAACGTCGCGTAATACCCTGTGTCGACGCACGGCCGCTTGGTGCCGAACGGATGGTCCTTCGGCGTCAGCTTCTCCGCCACCGCCGGGTCGGCCACCTGCTGGCGGATCTTCCCGGCAACAAATTCATGCACGATCCGGTTGGCTTCCGGATCAACCGCCGTATCGGCAAACGCGCCGAGGATGCGGAAGCCGCCCCAGGCCCAGCGCCGCTCCAGCTCCGCGCGGATTTCCTCCGGCGCCGTCGCGGTCGCCATCGCTTCGGAGGGCTCGTTCTGGAAACCGCCGACCGTATCGCGCGAGGCGGCTCGGTAGGCGCGCGGGTCCTTCGCCCAGGCCTGGAAATCCGCCTCCGGGATCGGCCCGTTATGCGCCGGCATCGAGTAGTTCGGCGTGCGCTGGAACACCGTCAGCTGCTCGGCCTGCTGCGCAATGACCGGGATCGACTGGATCGCGGAAGACCCCGTCCCGATGATGCCCACGCGCTTGCCAGAAAAATCCACGCCCTCATGCGGCCAGCGCGAGGTGCGATAGATATCGCCCTTGTAAGTGCCGAGCCCCGGGAAGGTCACGTCCGTCGGAATGGAGAGACACCCCGTGGCGAGGATCAGGTGCCGGCAACGCATGGCCTCGCCCTTGTCCGTCTCGACCTTCCAGGCCTGCGCCGCCTCGTCCCAGTGCGCCGCCGTTACCCGCGTGTTGAACCGGATGTCGCGCTTCAGGTCGAACCGCTCGGCTACATGCTCGGCATACTGCAGCAGTTCCGGCTGCGGCGCATAACGCTCGGACCAGCGCCAGTCCTTCTCCAGTTCCTCATCGAACCCGAAACTGTATTCCAGGCTCTGTATATCCACCCGCGCGCCCGGATACCGGTTCCAGTACCAGGTCCCGCCGACGCCGCTGCCCGCTTCCACCGCGCTGGCATTGAACCCCAGCCCGCGCAGCTTGTGCAGCATGTACATGCCTGCAAACCCCGCCCCGACAATCAGGGCATCGATCGGCTGTGCAGACTTGGACGGCGACGAAGTGGCCATGGCATATCCTCCCTCATGCGGCTGCTCAGGGGCACCCGGCTGTTATGCCGGCTATAGATGCCTCAATGTGCCCCGCCGGTATAGCCAGCCGCTCCCTTCACGCCGCGTCAGAGTGCGGGGGACCCCATAGCCCATGTTCTCCCCTGCGCCGTCACCCCGGACCGGCGCAGCCGGACCGGGGGCTCATCTTCTGCGCTCCCCGCATCAACTAAACCTGTCACCTGTGCGGCCATCGTCTCGAAGCATCAGGCCGGACCTGCGCTCCGGGCGGCTTTGCTTCCCCGGGATGCAAGTCCACGTTCGACCCTCCGGTGTCAGGCTGGCGGGAGGTTTTCATGCATTTCGAACTCATCGAAGAGCACAGGATGTTGCAGGAGCTTGTTGCGCGGTTCGTGCGGGAGAACCTCATCCCGCTCGAGCAGAAGGTTCTCGAACGCGATGCGCAGGGGCAAGGCGCCTATCTGACCCGGGAAGAGCGTGACCGGATCGATGCGCGCTCGCGTGACCTCGGGCTCTGGGGGCTGGATGCGCCCCCGGATGTGGGCGGAGCAGACCTGCCGGCCGTCGCGATGATCGGCGTCAATATCGAGATGGGAAAAACCTGCGTTCCCTATTACCTCCCACCGGACTCGCCAAACCTGCGCATGCTCATGGCGACGGTGAACGAGGACCAGCGCGAGCGATATCTCGTGCCCTATGTGCAGAAGCGCACGGTTTCGGCCATCGGGATTTCTGAGCCGGGCGCGGGCGCCGATCCCGCCGCCATGATCACCCGCGCCGTGCGCGAAGGCGACGAGTGGATCATCAATGGCCGCAAGATATGGATCAGCCGCGCGCAGGAGGCTGACTTCACCATCCTGATGGCCGTGACCGACAAGCAGAAGGGCGCGCGCGGGGGCATCTCGGCCTTCCTGGTGGATCGCGGCACGCCTGGCTTCAACGTGCTGCGGCGCATTCCTATGCTGGGCGGCCAGTTCACCTACGAGGTGGTGCTCGAAGATTGCCGGGTACCGGCGGCGAACCTGTTGGGAAAAGAAGGACAGGGCTTTGTGCCCATGCAGGTGCGTCTTTCCACGAGGCGCCTGCAGATGGCGAGCTGGTCGATCGGCATGGCGCAACGCGCGCTTGACATGATGCTGGAGTATGCGCCGCAGCGCGTGGTGTTCGGCGAGCCACTCTCGAACCGGCAGGCAGTGCAGGGTTGGATCGCTGACGCCTGGACACGTATCAAGGCGGCGACGCTGATGACTTATGAAACAGCCTGGAAGCTCGACCAGGGCGCGGACGTGCGCACCGATATCTCATCCGTGAAGGCCTATGCGACTGAAATGGCCTACGAGGTGCTGGATCACGCCATGCAGATGTACGGCGCCATGGGCATGACGAAGGAGATTCCACTCTCCCTGATGTCCGGCCATCTGCGCACCATGCGCATCTATGATGGCCCCACCGAGGTGCACAAATGGGTGGTGGCAAGAAATCTTTTGGGCCTGAAGCGCTGAGCGCGATGGCCACCCGCATCGGCGACATTCATATCGCGCGCGACGACTTCGTCGCCACCGTCATCATCGACCGGCCTCCGGTGAACTCGATGAGCGTCGATCTCATGCGCGATCTCGCTGACGCGCTCGAAGAACTCGGCAAGGATGGCGCAACGCGGGCGGTTGTTCTGGCGACGCGCGGCAAGGTGTTCTGCGCCGGCGCGGACCTGACACGGCGCGCCGATGAAATCGGCATCGCGGCCCGTGCCGACTCGCCCGGCACAAATCCGCTCTACGATCAGGCCGTAAGGCTGTTTTCGACGGAGTTGCCCATCGTGGCCGCGATACAGGGCGCCGCAGTCGGCGCCGGGCTGGGGCTTGCGATGGTTGCGGATATACGCATCGCAACGCCGGAGGCGCGGTTCACCGCCAACTTCGTGAAACTGGGTTTCCATCCCGGCTTTGGGTTGACCTACACCTTGCCTCGCCTGATCGGACGCGGGCCCGCGGAGGTCATGTTTCTGACAGGCGCGCGCCTCGACGCGCAAGAAGCGCTGCGTATCGGACTGGTGAACGAGATTGTCCTCGAGAAGGATCTGCTTTCGGCAGCGCAGACACACGCAGCCTCCATTGCTCAGAACGCGCCACTGGCCGTGCGCTCGACGCGCAAGACACTGCGTGCCGATCTTGCTGCCTGTGTCCGTGCGGCGACGGACCGCGAATTCGAAGAGCAGCTATGGCTGATGAAGACGGACGATTTCCGGGAGGGCGTGAAGGCCGTAAATGAACGCCGTCCGGGCGACTTCAAGGGCTGCTGAACCGCGTTGCGTCCAAAAGAGAAAAACCGTCCACACGGCTGTGTGGACGGTTTCTGGACTGCCTCAGATCAGGGAAGGGGGCCTATTCCGGCTTGCGGAACTTCAGGGTCATCCGGTCGCTTTCGCCGATGGCCTTGTATTTCTCCGGGTCGAAGCCTTCGACGGCGGCGCCGTCACGGCCTGTCGAGGCGTTGTTCGGCGGCAGGGTCCAGACGCCGAACGGGTGGTCGGCCGTATCCGCCGGGTTGGCGTTGATCTCGCTCGCTTCCACGAATTCGAAACCGGCAGCGGCAGCCAGCGCCTTCACATAGTCCTCGTGGACGTAGCCGCTGGTCGCTTTCGGGTCCTGCGCCTGCGTCGAGGGCAGGCGGTGCTCGACCACGCCAAGCACGCCGCCGGGCTTCAGGGCGGTGTAGGCGTCGGCGAAGAATTTCTCAGTATAGCCGCCGGACATCCAGTTGTGGATGTTGCGGAAGGTCAGCACGACATCGGCCGTGCCGTCCCCCGTCAGCGGGCCGGATGCAGCCGAGAAGGCCGTGTGTTCGATGGTGCCGAATTTCTGATCGGCATAGGTCGCCTTGAACTCTGCGAGGCGCTGTTCGGTGCGGGCGCGCCGCTCGGCGTCCTCGATCGAGGCGGCGTCGAAGCCGGCCGCGACAAGCGTACCGCCGCCGGAGGCGAGCCAGGGCGCGAGGATGTTGGTGTACCAGCCGCCGCCGGGCCAGACTTCGACGACCTTGTCATCGGCGTCGACGCCGAAGAATTCCAGCGTCATGGCCGGGCTGCGCCATACATCGCGGGCCTTTTCCTCTTCGCTGCGCAGGTCGGAGGCGACCGCTTCGGCGAGCGTCATGGCCGGCGCGGTTTCAGCGGCAACGGTGGCCGCTTCGACCGAGGCCGGGGCAGGGGTTTTGGCCGGCGTGCAGGCGGCCAGCGCGAGGGCTGATACCGCTACGAGCAAAAGTGTTTTCATCGGTGTTTCTCCATCCCGAGGACCTCTTGATAGACCCCATACGCTACCCACATAGGCTTTGTCACGGTGCCGCAAAGCGGGCCGCGGCTGGGGACGCCCTCTCGGCGCCGGGTATCCGGGCCGGACTTCCGGACGTCCACACGTTTCGAAACCGGGTGGTTTTTGCCACCCCCAGTTGCTTTGAGTGAAAGGACTGAACTTCCATGAGTACGATTGACCTAACCCCCCTCTACCGCACGATGGTCGGCTTCGACCGCCTCGCCGGCATGATCGATCAGGCCTCCCGCCTCGACGGCACGCAGGGCTACCCCCCTTATAACATTGAGCGCGTCGGCGAAGACGCCTTCGCCGTCGAGATCGCCGTCGCCGGATTCACCGAGGCAGAAATCGATATCGAAACCAAGGAAGGCCTGCTCACGGTCGCCGGCAAGAAAGCCGGGAACGAGGATGCAGGTGACCGCAATTTCCTGCACCGCGGCATCGCCCAGCGCAGCTTCATCCGCCGCTTCCAGCTCGCCGATCACGTTCTCGTGACCGGGGCGAGCCTCGAGCACGGCGTACTCCGTATCGATCTCGTCCGCGAGATTCCGGAAGAGAAGAAAGCCCGCAAGATCGAGATCGGCCAGACCGGCGTTCCGGCTGAGCCCCGGCTGATCGGTAAGAAAAAAGCCTCCGACGCGGCCTGATCCGCGCTTGAGCCTCCGTTCACGGACCAACTCCTGCAGGCCTGTGCCTGCGGGAGTTTTCCGTTTCAGCCGAAGAGGGTGGTAGCGCCGGCCGCCTCGAGGAAAGCGGGCAGCGCCGGCGCGCTCATCCGCGCCGCAACCTCGGCCCGCACGTTCCCGAACGCCCGCGCGGCATAGGCCTGCGTCGCCTGCTCGAACAACCCGTCATCGAGGGTGACCGAGAAGCGCTTCGTGCCCCGCGAAGCACTGGCGGCATTCGCAAACGCCCAGGGCAGGTAGGTACGCGAGACTTCGCCCTCGAAGATCGCCAGCAGGGTCGCCTCAAGTGCGGCGAGCGGCTCGAACGGCCCGGACGCCTTCGGATTTTCCATCATCTCGCACCAGGCCACCAGGAACGGGGCGCGATCCCGGATCCAGGTTCCCGGCGTCGGGTCGGTCAGCATCTGCTGGAACTGCGCGGCAATCGCAAAGTCTGCCGCGCCCGGCCGTCCGCCGAAGATGAAGAGGTGGTCCTGCAGGTGGGTGTTCAGCCGAAGGGCAAGGCGGCGGTAGGATTGCTCCAGCGCCGGCGCGTTCTGCGGCTCGGCGCCGACCAGCGGCAGGCGGGCGAGCATGCGGCTGGCAATCTGCTTTACCGGCGCCTTGAACGCGCGCGGCCGCTTGCCGTCATTCAGCTGCACGAGCGCCCGCAGCGCGCCAGCGTCCCGGTCCGGCTGCTGGCCCCAGCGTTGCTGGAACATGCACTTGTTCAGCCACTCGTCCGCGTAATCCTCAAGGATCAGGGACAATGCCTGCGCGGCGGGCTCTTCAGGCTGGGCCGGCGGATCGGGATAAGCGGCTTCGAGCGCGGCGAGGATCAGCGTTGAATCCTGCGCCGGGGCGTGATGCGGCGAGAGGAGCAGCGGCACGGTCGGCGTCGCCGCGCTCTTGCGGAACTCCGCCTCGTTGGCCGCCGAGCGGCTCACCCAATCGAACGCGACGCCCTTGTACAGGAGCGCGGATCTCACCTTCAGCGAGTAGGGAGAAGTCTCGGCGCCGAACAGGCGGTAGGCGGTCATCGGATCACTCGTGGTTGCTGGGGCCTGTCTAGGCAGTTCACGCCGGGCTGCCAAGCGGCGTTTGCCCGCCGGCGGTTTCCCCGCTAATCCAGGGAAAAGAGGCAGACCCCCGCCTGCAAGGGGGGCAGGAGCGGGTCATGCGGGTGATGGCAGGGGCCGACGAAGGCGGCGCCGAGAACATCATGCTGGAGTCAGCCCTAGCGCTGACCTAAGCCGGGCACGACCAGCATGTCGTGACGCGCCCGGGCAATATGTTTCGCACGGCGAAGTTTGCGGCCGCCGGAATCGGCGTCGACACCGCGAGCTTCAATCCGTCCTGGCCGTTTCCGACGCGCAAGCTCCTTGGCGAGGCGATCAGCAGCTTCCGGCCGGACGTGATCGAACACTGGATGGGCCGGGCCGGGTAGTTCGCGCGAGCGGCGCACCGGGCCCGCTCGATTGCCTGGTATGGCGGCTATTACAAGCTTGCCCGGTTCCGGGCCTGTGACTGGCATGTCGGACTGACGATCGACCTTTTGCGGCATATCCGCGAGCAGGGTGTCAGTGAAGACCGCTCCGCGATAATCCATACCTATGCGGACTTTCAGGGTACGCAGCCTGTGGCGCGGGCGAGCTTGACGACACCCGAGGGCGTGCCCGTCGCGCTGTTCCTTGGCCGGCTGCACGAGAAGAAAGGGCTCGACACCCTCCTCGACGCGGCCGCGCGTTTGCCGGACCTGCATGTCTGGATCGCAGGGGAGGGCCCGCCTGAAGCGGAACTCAAGGCGCAGCGTACGCGACTTGGACTCGACCACCGGGTGCGCTTTCTTGGCTGGCGCAATGACCGGGGCGCACTGCTGGCGGCTTGCGACGTTGTCGTATTTCCGTCCCGGTACGAATCATTCGGCACAGTGACCGTGGACGCCTGGGCGGCAAGCCGACCGCTGGTGGCGAAGAATGATGTCGACGCCCTTGCGGCTGCGCTCGGGCGCGTGATCAATGACAAGTCACTGGCGCAGAAACTCGTCGCGGGCGGCCGCGCGAGTTATGAGGCGCAGTTCACTAAAGCAGCGTTCCAGCGCGACTCTCTCGCCTGCTATGAGAGGGTCCGCGCGCATGCCGGACCGTTCGGTTGCTGATCTCTTACTTACATTGCAAAGAACCTTTTACAACGGGCCGGTCAGTTGATTGTCCGGCCTCCCTCCCATATGCTCAACAGGGCCGAACACAGCCTGGGTCAGCATGAATTCGCACAATTTCCTTGCCTATGCCGATACACTTTTCACGCCATCGGAGAGTTTCATCGTTCGCGGTTACCGCGCCTTCGATTCGCTGACGCCGGTCTATGCGGGCCATGATGTTCGCGGGCCGGGGCCCGCCGGCGCGTCTTTGCTCGCGCTCGGCGCATTGCACGGGCTGGCGGGCGAGGCGGGTTTCAAGCAGTTCGGGATCATGTCGGCGCGCCTGAAGAATGAACTTGCACGCGCCGGGTTGGTGGCGATCCACGCCAGTTTCGGAAAGTCCGGCGCCTATGCCTTGCCGATCGCGCGCCAGCTCGGCTTGCCGCTGGTGGTTACCTATTATGGCGGCGACGCGACGAAGCGCAGTAATACGCGTGATAGCCTGCTGCGGGTATACAACCGGCGGCGGGAAGCGCTCTGGCGTGATGCAGCGCTGATCCTTCCGTGTTCGGATTTCCTCCGGCGCGAGCTGGCCGCGAAGGGTTGTCCTGAAAACAAGATGACCGTGCATCACAATACTGCCGATTCCGAGCAGTTTCAGCCCGGGCCGAAACAGAAGATCATTCTCTTTGCGGGTCGGTGGACACAAAAGAAGGGCATCGATACGCTGATTGGCGCCCTGGCGCGGCTGGGCCCGGCGCTGGCGGGCTGGCGCGTGCGCCTGCTTGGCGACGGCGAACTGAGGGCGCCCCTGGTGGCCGAACTCAGGGCGGCAGGCGTTGTCGCGGAATTACCAGGATGGATTGCGGCGGACGAGATGCCGCGCCATCTCGCCGAGGCGATGATTGTCTGTGTTCCGTCGAAGCGCGCTCTGTCGGGTGACGCCGAAGGCCTGCCGCTCATCTGTGTCGAAGCCATGCTGTCCGGGTGCGCCCTGGCGGCCACGCGGCACGCGGGCATCCCGGAATGTGTCCGCGACGACGAGACAGGCTACCTCGTTGAGGAGAACGATGCCGAAGCGCTGGCAGACAGGATCGGAAGGCTTATAGCCGATCCGGAAGCCACGCTTGAGATGGGCCGAAGGGGCCGCGCCCTGGCGCTGGCGCACTTCAATCTCGCTCGCCAGTCACGCAAACTGCAGGATCATTTGCTGCGCGTGGCGCGCGAGGCCGGGACGCTGCCAAAGAACCAGGCATAGAGGCGCGCCGCGCGGGCCCGGCCCCGGCCGGTGTCGACGCGTACGCCCGCCGCGCGCAGCACCCCGATGCCGTCGCGCGCGGTTGGGTGCGGGTCTTCAATCGCAATGACGACGCGCGCTATGCCGGCGCTGACCAGCCTGCTCGAGCAGGACGCCGCGCCGCTGGAGCGTTCGCGGCAGGGCTCCAGCGTGACATAGGCCGTTCCGCCGCGTGCGCCCGCGCCGGCCTGCTGAAGCGCTATTTCTTCGGCATGCGGGCGTCCACCCTTGCCGGTGACGCCTTCACCGAGGATGTGGCCCTCAGTATCAAGGATCACACAGCCGACAGACGGGTTCGCGCCGGTGAGGCCCTGGTTCAGTCCCGCGAGCGCCAGCGCCCGGCCCATCATGCGCTGGTCGCGGCGGCGTCCCGTTTTCATGCTCAGGGCAAAGCCGGCAGCGGCCTGGCCCGCGCGGCGTCGAGATAGCGCACCGCAACCGGCTTCAGCGACGCATCGAGATCAATCAGCAGGGGGTTGCCGGTCGGGATCTCGATCTCGGTGATCGTTTCGTCCGGCACGTTGAAGAGGTGCTTCACCAGTGCGCGCAGCGAGTTGCCGTGCGCGGCGATCAGTACGTCATGCCCTTCATCCAGGACCGGCGCGATGCGCGACTGCCAGTAGGGCAGTACGCGCTCCAGCGTCGTCTTCAGGCTCTCCGTATCCGGAATGTCGATGCCGCGATAGCGGGGATCGGAGGCAAGATCATAGGTGCCGCCCGCTGCCAGTGGCGGCGGCGGAATGTCGTAGCTGCGGCGCCAGATGTGGACCTGGTCCTCGCCGTGCCGGGCCGCGGTCTCCGCCTTGTCGAGGCCGGTGAGGCCGCCATAGTGGCGCTCGTTCAGGTGCCAGTCTTTCTCGACCAGGATCCAGGCGCGCTTCATTTCCGTGAGCGCCAGCCAGAGCGTGCGGATGGCCCGCGTCTGGACGCTGGTGAAGGCATAGCGGAAATCCGCGCCGGTTGCGGCGAGCAGCTGGCCGGAGGCGCGCGCTTCGGCTTCGCCCTGCGCGGTAAGGTCGGCGTCCCACCATCCGGTGAAACGGTTCTCGAGGTTCCAGGCGGATTGTCCGTGACGGATGAGGGCGAGTTTGGGCATGCTTGTCCTGACAGTGGGGCGGGCTATCCGGCGCGTTATGCGCCGTAACCCTCTGGAATTTCAAGCGTCCATGACGCGGATCAGCTCGGCGAAGGCGAGCACGACATGGTAGCCGGTGGAGGCCGGCATGTCCTTCGCAAGGACGCTGCCATCGGCGGCGAAGTGATCGGTCCAGCCGCCATCTTCCGTCAGGAACTCGTCCATCAGCACATCGAAGCTGCGGCACGCGGCGTCGGCGAACCGGTCATCGCCGCGCTGCCCGTACATTGCCAGATGCGCTTTCAGCGCTTCGGTCTGCGGCCAGGTGCGGCGCGAGGCGTCGTGCGCGGCGCCGTGACGGGTAACTTCCTGGCAGGCCCGGCCCGCCTCATCGAGGGTGGAAAGGCCGAAGCCGTAAAGGCGCGCGGCAGCATCCGGCAGCGGCTTGTTGGCAAGGCGCGACCAGGTGTGCAGCAGCCAGACCCATTCGAACTGGTGGCCGGGCTCGACGATGTCTGCCGCCTCCCCGGCGCGCGCTGACCAGTCGCGCGCAAACGTCTCGCCCAGCAACCCGCCTTCGCCGGCGGTAAAGCGGGTCTCGAACAGCTGGATGATCTCCGAGGCGCGGGCGAGATGGTCTGCGCTGCGCTCGGCCCGGTGCAGGGAAAGGCAGGCTTCCAGCAGGTGCATGTGCGGATTCTGAAGGCGCACGGCCGGTGCGGGCAGGGCCTCGGCATAGCCGCCATGTGCGGTGTCGCGCGCGAGACGGTCGAGCGCGCCGAGAACCGCGTTGGCGCTCGCCAGCGCCTCGCCGGCCGGGCCTGGCCCGTTGGCCGCTTCGGCAAGAGCGAACAGGACGAAGGCAGTGTCGTAAAGGTCTGCCGAGGCGTCGGCGAGGCCGCGCCCATCGGCGTGAAGGGTTTTTCCCGGAAGGCCGCTGGCGGCGAGGGCGGGGCCGGTGAGGATGGAGACGCCGGACTGGACGAGGCGGGCGGCAGTGTCGCGCCGCCAGCCCATCCGCCAGGCTTCGGCGAACAGGTAGGTCTGGCGCGCCTGCAGCCGGACCCGGGTGACGTCGCGGGCGAGTTCGTCATGCTGCAGCGACAGGACTTCGGGAAACAGCCCCGCATCCGTCAGCCCGTGTTCGGCCCATAGCGGGAAACAGCTTTCGAACAGCCAGAGCCGGGCTTCCTTGGCGCGGCGGCGCAGGGCGCTGGTCGTCATCATGTGCCTGCCTCCCGGGTTTCAGCTGCGCAGTGCAAATGGCTCGCCAATCCGCCTGCGGAACTGCTAACAGGAGGCTCCCGGCTTGGCCAGCCGGGGCGCCGACGAAGGCTGCGGACGACAGAAGGGCAGGCATGCGCGACCGGATCTTCTTTCCCCTGGCGGGCCTGCTCGCCATCCTGATGGTGTTTCTGGCCCTGCAGCCCGGCTTCGGGCGCCTGCCGACGGGCGCGGTGGCGGGTGACGGGGTCAATTATGACCGGATCGTCATCGAGGGCCGGTATCTCAACAAGGTGATCGCCGGGGGCGACGCGCGCACGAAACTGCTGCGCACGTCGGAGCGCGGCTACATTCTGCAGATCGAGGCCGAGGCGCTGGCGCTGGCGGCTGCGCCCGAACTCGGGCCGCATTTCCGTCTGGCGCCGGACCTGGAAGCGCAGTTCTCGGGACGCAGGATCCGCGTTACGGTGCGCGCCCGCCCGGCCGATGACAGCGGCGCGATGGAGATGCAGGCGAATTATTCGGCCGGACGGGTCGGCGAGTCGGGCTGGCGGCAGTTTGCGCTGCAGCCCGGCTTCACGGATTTTGCCTTCGAGTATGATGTACCGGTGGCTGCGGGCGAACAGGGTGTCGACTATCTCGCGGTGCGCCCGGTCGTGCCGGAAAAGCTGCGCGGATTGCTGATCGAGCGGATCACCTTCGACCGGGTGTCCTGATCCGCTTTGCAAGGTGCGCCGGTTTGGTTATCAACCCGCCTTCGCCTCTTGCGCTCGCAGCCTGCTGCCATAGGTGCAGTTCTCGAGCCTTATGACAGGAACTTCCATGCGTATCCTCCCCGCCCTGATTGGTGCAGCCGCGCTTGCTGCCTGCGCCACCGCCCCCGCCCCGGAGACCAACGTGACCGCCGAGACCAAAGTCCAGACTGCGCCTTTCGATGCCGCATCGCATCTCTGGCTCGAAGAGGTCGAGGGCGCCGAGGCGCTGGCCTGGGTGACCGCGCAGAACACGCGCACCCTGGCCGAGCTGGAAGCCGATCCGCGTTATGCAGGGTATGAAGCGGCGGCGCTTGAGGTCCTGAATTCGAGCGAGCGGATTGCATACGGCGCGGTGCGGGGCGGCGCCGTCTACAATTTCTGGCAGGATTCGGTGAACGTACGCGGCCTGTGGCGACGCACGCCGCTGGCGAGCTATGCGACCGAGGCGCCGGTGTGGGAGACGATCATCGATTTCGACAAGCTGGCGGCCGACGAGGGCAAGAACTGGGTCTACAAGGGCGCCGACTGTTTCCGGCCGAAGGCGGGCGGCAGCTATAGTTGTCTCGTGTCGCTGTCGGACGGCGGCAAGGACGCGGTGATCAACCGCGAGTTCGACCTTGAGGGCAAAACGTTCGTGGACGGCGGGTTCGTCACGCCGGAAGCCAAGCAGGGCCTCGCCTGGGCGGGACGCGATACGCTGCTGGTCGCGACCAACTGGGGCGAGGGCACGCTGACGGAGTCCGGCTATCCGTTTATCGTCAAGCGCTGGGCCCGCGGCACGCCGCTGGAGGCGGCGCCGGAACTGGTCCGCGGCAAGGAGACCGATGTTGGCGTCTGGCCGATGACGATGGAGCTGGAAGACGGCCGCATCCTCGAAGGCGCGGTGCAGGCGGAGACCTTCTTCACGTCCAACTATTTCTGGTTCCCGGACGGCGAGAGCGCGCCGGTGCAGTGGCCGATCCCGCCGATGGTGTCGATCAACGGCGTCTATAAAGGCCAGTTCCTCTTCTCGCTGCAGCAGGACTGGGCGCCGGAAGGGCAGGCCGCGTTCAAGGCCGGCGACCTCGTCGCCTTCGAACTCGAACAATTCCTGACGACGCGCCAGCTGCCGCCGGTAAGCCTTGTCTTCCGGCCGGGCGAGACGCAGGCCGTCGACGGGGTGGCAGTCGCCAGGGGCGCGGCGCTGCTGGCGATCAGCGACAATGTGATCGGCAAGGTGCTGCGGCTGGAGCCGTCCGCAGGCGGATGGACGACGGTGCCGGTGGAGCTGCCGGGCACGGGGCAGGTTGGAATCGCTTTTGCGGACCGCAACGAGACCACAGTGTTCCTCAGCTATCAGGATTTCCTGACGCCGGACTCGCTGCTGAACTATGACATCGCGACGGGTGCGGTGACGACGCTGAAGAGCCTGCCCGCGAAATTCGATGCGGCAGGCCTGAAGGTCGAGCAGTTCTTTGCGACGTCAAAGGATGGCACGAAGG
>CALGEF010000162.1 GCA_937881755.1 uncultured Acidobacteriota bacterium | reverse complement strand
TGTCCAGATGAAGGGAGAGTTAACCGAGGCGGCAGGCATTAAATGGTTCAGGATTTCCTGTTGATCACGAGTTCCGACAGGGTGGCCGCCGACCGGGCATCCGCGCCGCAGGCGGTCTCGTGGGCAGCGAACGCAACCTTCAGGCCGCCGTCGGTCGTCGAGAGGAGGCGGCATCCGATCTCCCATTCCGCCTGGCAGGTTTCCATACCGGGCGCCAGATCTTCGGCTTCTTCTTCCCAAGCGTTATAGCCGCCGTTTTCATCAACCCCCTGGATGAGGGTGTCATAAGCCATCGTCGCCGCGCTGTAGAGAAGCTCCGTGTTTGCCATTTCCTGGCTAACCGCCCGGAAATGCTGGCCTTTCCGGATCACCTCCGGCCTGCGCGCCTCTCTGGCCTGCGCGATCGGCTGGAGGAGGCGTGCGGCGAGCAGGCCAGTGGCAGGGGGATCATGGCAGGCTCTTGTGTCTGCTGAGGAAACCTTTTGTCGCCGCGCGCAGGCAGGACTGTTAATCCTCGACAGGTTCCGTCAGGAAAGCACGGCCTTCCTTGTCTTCGATCTCGACGATCCAGAGGTCGCTGTCTCGGGATTTCGCGCGACGGACATAGTCGTCCACGCCCGCCTCGTCCGGGCCGACACCCTGGATCTCGAGGTTCAGGAAGACGCGCTCGCCTTCGAGGTTCGTGGACGGAAGATAGGCGGCGGCGGTGCCGTCGAGCCGGGCGACCTTGATCAGAACATCACCGCGGTCATCGTCCCCATGCTGAACGATGAAGGCGCTGGCGCCGGAGAGCTGCGCCCGCCGGACCAGTGCCTCGATCCATAGCCTGGAAGGTAAGCGGTCCATCCCGGTGTCTCCCCCGAGATGTGCGCTGCGTCAAGCGCGATAAAGATCAGCCCCCGCCAGGTGCTCCGCCCATCATGCAGGTCATACCGGCAGACATCAGCGCGCCCATGACAGCGCCCTGCTTTTCGGCGGAGAGCTCTTCCATCATCTTCTCGCCGGCGGCGTCATCGGCTGCCATCGCGGTTGCGACGACCTTGAACGTGTCGGCATCGAGGCTGGTCTCGAGATTATCGGCGATGCAGGTGCAATCCTTCTCGGCCTCGCCGCTATCGGTGCAGGCCTTGACCATCGCGGCCTTCTGGCCGCCGCCAATGGCGCCGCACCCCGTAAGTGCAAGTGCGGCCACAGCCGCCAGAATGATATGTTTCATTGGGAACCCCCTCTCGTTTGGACGTGAAAGGTGGCACGGTTCGGGGGGCCGGGAAACCGACAATGTCGGTTTTTAAGGGCCGCCTACTCCGCCGCTTCCTCCATCGGGGCGATGTCAGCTTCCGAGGCGCGGGGGAGCGTTACCTCGACGCGGGTGCCCTTGCCCGGCTTTGAAGTGATGCGCAGGCTGCCGCCGTGAAGCTCGGCAAAGCGGCGCACGACGGAGAGACCGAGACCGGTGCCCGGCCTGGCGCCGGTGCCCTGCGCGAAGGGCTCGGTCAGACGGCCGAGATCGGCGGCGGCGATGCCTGCGCCCCGGTCGGTGACGCTGAGCAGGGCGGCGCCGTCATCGAGGCGTGTCTCCAGCGTCACGGTTTTTCCGCTGGCGGAGTATTTGATCGCGTTGGAAACGAGGTTCTGCCAGATCTGGCGTACCGCGCGGGCGTCGGCTTCAGCCCAGACTTCCTCGCCGGATTTCAGTTTTAAGGTGATGCCCAGCCGGTCCGCCTGCCCGGTCAGCTGGCGGATTACCGACTCCCCCGAAGCGGTGAGGTCCACCGGTTCAGGTTCCAGGCGGGGCTGACCAGCTTCGGAGCGCGCGAGATCAAGGATATCGTCGACCAGCAGCAGGAGATCCGTGCCGCTTTCGTGAATAATCGACGGATAGTCCGCATACGGTTTAGGCATCGGCCCCATCAGCTCAGCCTGCATGACTTCGGCATAGCCGAGAATAGCATTCAGCGGCGTCTTCAGGTCATGGCCGAGCGAGGCGAAGAAGGCGGTGCGCGATTGCAGCTTGGCTTCGAGGTCCGCCACCGCTCTGGAAGGCAAGGCGGGCGTCTCGTCCAGCGAGTCCACCATCAGCAGATAGCAGCCCCTGGCATGGCGCTCGGCGATCACGCGCACGCGTTGTCCGGAGACGAGTTCGACCGTCACCAGCCTGCGCCCGGTGCGGCCGGGCGGCGGCAGCGGGAAATCATGATCCGTGAACAGACTGCCGAGCGCGGAGCCCGGCCGCATGGTGACAAGGCCGAAGGTGTCGCCCTGCACCCGGCGCAGGCGGCCCTCGGGGGTCACATCGATCCAGCTGATGCCGTTCATGGCCATCGGTTGCAGATCCGGCTCGCCCTTCGGCAACTCGGCCAGCGACGCAGCAGCAGGCGCTGCGTCGCTTCGTGACACGAGGTGCCAGATCTTCAGCGCCGCCAGCACGAGCCCCGCAAACGCAAACGGCGCGGCCAGTTCCGGCGCGCCGCGCGGCGGCGGCGGGATCCAGCCGGCGGGCGTGGCGATGAACACCGCGAACAGCGCGAGCGCGGCAAAAGTGCCGGCCTCCGCCGCCATGCGCGGCGCGCCGGCCAGCAAGGCGGCCAGCGGCGCGGCCACCAGCAGCACAATCAACGGCGAGGCGGCCCCGCCCGTCAGCACGACCGCGATCAGCGCGCAGACCAGCCAGGCGATTACCACGAGCCCGCGCCGCAGCGTGTCGCCCGCCCCGGCCACGGCAAAGCCTGTGAGGCCGGGAATGAGAGTCAAAATCATTGCCGCGATGAGGCTTGCGGGAGGCGCGCCGCCGATGCCGCCGGACACGGCCGCCGTCAGCCCCAGCGCGATCCACGCCAGGTGAACGAATTTTAACCGCTTCTGCGCCACGCCGGGGGCCAAGTCTTAACACCCCATAGAGAATTGTTAGGCATTCTTGCCAGGTCAGGTGCCCGGTCTGCTGTATTTGTAATGCGCAAATCACACAAGGCATGGTTCCCCGTACCGGGAAGTTCGGGCATCACTGATCACATCACGGGTGAGGGAGTTTACCATGAAGACCTCCGCGGTTGTTGCTGCACTGGTTTGCGGCTTTGGACTTTCATCTGGCGCGTCGGCTCAGAACGCCGATCCGATCTCGGAAAGTGCTGCCGTTTACATGATGTACCAGTCGGACGCCGAAGACGTGGCGGCTAAACCGTTCAAGGATGCGGGGGATATCGATTCCGCCCTCAACACGCTGGGCGCCTACAATGCCGATCAGCTGACGCGCGGCTGGATGGCGTATTCCGCGCTGGTCGCGTCGCAGGATCCCGAATTCAGCGCCACCGTGCGCAACATCGAAGCCTACTATGGCCGTGAGCCGGTGATGAGGAGCTTCGCCGCCGGCAACAGTTACGCCCGCTCGCTCGCAGGCGGTGACAATGCCGTTGGCGGCGCGATTGCGGTCACCGATTCGGACCTGCCGAAAATCTACGCCTCCGCGGCGATCGTGAAGGAGCAGGGCTATTCGCTGCAAGGCTATGGCTGGGCGAAATCGCGCATTCGCAATGGTGGCCAGCGCGCCGAGGTCGTGAAGGTGCTGCAGGGCAGAGGCAAACCGGCTGACAGCATGATCGTCACCGCCCTCACCAGCGCCGCGCCTCTCTCGGGCGACACCAGGGCCGGCATCATCACCGCTGCCGCAACTACGCAAGACGTCGCCGGCGCCGTGCGCTTGCCCGCCTTCCTCACCAGCGGCTTCACCGGCAAGCGCGAGAACGTCGCGTTCGGCAAGGAAGCCGTCGCCAACCAGATCGCCTCGCTCGCCGCCATGCGTGTCATCGGCGCCGGCTCGGTCGACCAGGTCCGCCTTGCCAAGGTCATGATGGAACCGGCGGTTCAGAGCTGCCTCAAGATGCAGAACCTGCAGCTGCAGGGCTGCGTCGCCGGGGTCGGCCAGGAATTCGAGCTGCCGCACTGCATCAGCCAGCACACGCTTACGGAAGTCGCTGACTGTCTCGGCAACGTCTATAAATAGTCCACACGCTCCAGACTCACTCTGCAACGCGCCCCCGGCAGGCACTGGCCCGCCGGGGTTTTCTTCCGGGGCTTTGTAACTCATATGGAGACCCATGAGTATCGAGACCAAAGCGGCAGACATACGGGAAGAATTCTCCTGGCTTGAGGATTGGGAGGCGCGGTACGCGCACCTGATTGATCTCGGCAAGGCAAACCCGCCGCTGGCGCCGGATGAGCGCTGCGAAGAGACGCGGGTGCGCGGCTGCGCCTCGCAGGTCTGGATGGTGACGGACGTGGCAGATGGGCGGCTGGACGTGCGCGCCGAGTCCGATGCGATCATCGTGTCCGGCCTGATCGCGCTGTTGACGCGCCTCTATTCCGGCGAGCCGGTCGGCGACATACTGAAGTTTGACGTGAAGTCCCTGCTCGACGAGATAGGCGTGACCGGCGCCCTCACCGCGCAGCGCTCCAATGGCCTGGCCTCTATGCTGACCCGCATCCGAACCGACGCACAGGCTGGCGCCAGCGTTTAGATCAGCCTGCGCCGCAGCAAATCTGCCGGGACCGACCCGGCCGCTCCTGACCCCTGCTCTCGTTCAGGCAGCAAAGCGCGGGGAGGTTTCGGCTGCGTCGGAGGTGGGCAGCAGCGCGCGGCGGCTCGGGATCAGTTCGTCGTGGCAAATGACCATCGTGAGGGCGCCCAAGTCGTCGGCGACCGGGAGGCGCAGCCAGGCGTGCAGGCGCCCGCCCGTTTCGATGACGCCGCCGACCGGCAGGCCGCGCTGCACCGCCGAAGTCAGGCCGAGAGCGTAGCACTCACCATGCGCGCCGGCGATTTCGGCGATGCGGCGGCCGCGCACATCCATGCCGAAGATATCGCGCAGGCGGGAGCCGGCGATGCGGAAACGGCCTTCGCCAACTTCATTGACTTCGACGACCGACAGGCAGGCGAGCGTGCTGCGCACGATGCCCGGATCAATGGCGTCGCGCGGGACAAGGCCGTCAGATGCCCGGCACCCATACCAATAGGTGATCAGGAGGCGCTGGGCCTCGGTCACGCCCGAGAAATTCGGCTCGTTAAGCATATTGTCGCCACCCCCGTGGTGATTCGGTAGATTCAGCTATTGCGCGAGTGGACTCGCCGATCAAGAGTCTTCGAAGGGATTTATTAACACTGGTGTACGGAATATTTCATTCCGGATGCGGAACAAACCTGCTTTTACTGGTTTATTCTTCCTGAATGTTGCGCCCAAGCCCCATCTTCTTTGCGAGTTTTGACCGTTTCTCTGAGTATCAGGGCGCCACCATCGGGTAATCTGCGGGCAGGCCCCACCTGGCGCGGTACTCTTCCGGCGACAATCCGTATTCAGATCTGAGATGGCGTTTCAGGGATTTGAACTTCAGCCCGTCTTCCAGGCAGATCAGGTAGTCCTTGCAGATCGACTTCTTGACCGGCACGGCAGGCTTCGGCAGCTCGGGCACCTCGCCCGGCGGCCGCGACAGGTCCATCAACGCGGCATGGACGCTGCGGATCAAGTCCGGCAGCTCATCAGTCTGCAGGGTGTCGTTGCGAACATAGGCCGAGACGATTGCCGTCGCATACGCAGCATTGGCGCCGCCCAGGGCATTCGTTTCACCTTCAAACATCGGCTCTTGCCTCCCCGGCCAGGGCCGGCTGCGGACACCCGCGCGCCAGGGAGGCCGGACGGGCCGAGGCAGGCCAGCGTCCGGGTGTCAGGGCGTAATATGGCGTAATTCAGTCACCCCGCCGCTGCAGGGATTTCAGCCTCGCAGGTAGCTCACGAGCAGGACCAGCGCGAGAATCACGGCGGTCCAGACCGCCATTCCGCGTGAAACGGGGTTTCTGGACAGGACGCCGCGCGGGCTGAACGCGTCTACCAGACGGTCATAGGTGCGCCCGGAGAAACCCCGGAAGATCGCCGTCATGGCCGGACCGAGCCTGGCCCAGACCGTGTCGATCCAGCGGACCGCGCCGTAGCCGACCTTGCGATAGGTCCAGTCGGTATCGAGGATGACACCCGGCTTCTCAGGCGGGTAGAGGCCGAGGCGCTGGAGCAGGATGAAGGCGAAGACGGCGAGCGCCAGAAGCTGCAGCTGAGCCAGGATATGGCCTGGCGTGAAGGGCTGATAGTTGGCCGCTTCGATCGGGTATGGCAGCAGGCTGTAGAGCCATTCATACCCGAAGCCCGGCAGGAAAGCCGGCAGGCCGATAGCGATGCAAAGGAAGGACGCCATGCCCATTGCGAGGAGCATGTTGAATGGCGCTTCCTTTACACGCTTGCCGCTGTCGTGGCCGAAGAAAGCGAAGTACGGGATCTTGATGCCCGAATGTTCGAGCACGCCGGCCGAGGCGAACATCAGCATCAGCCAGACGACGATCATGCCGGTTGAGGCGACCGCAGACAGGATCATCGACTTGGTGACGAAGGCCGAGAAGAGCGGCATCGCAGAGATCGAGATGGCGCCGATGAGGCAGAAGAGCGTGGTCCAGGGCATCGTGCGGTAGAGGCCGCCGAGTTCGTTCGCCTTGGTGGTGCCGGTCCGGTAGAGGACGGCGCCCATCGACATGAACAACAGGCCCTTGAAGAGGATATCGGCAAAGGCGTGAGCCACCGCGCCGTTGAGCGCGAGCGGCGTTCCGACGCCGATGGCGCAGATCATGAAGCCGACCTGGTTGTTGGTCGAATAGGCCAGCACGCGGCGCAGGTCATTTTCGATGACGGCGAAAAAGACCGGGAAGACGGTCATGATCGCGCCGATCCAGATCAGCTCGTCCTGGCCGGGGAACATGCGCGCGAAGGCATAGACAGCCAGCTTGGTAGTGAACGCAGAGAGGACTACCGCGCCCACGACCGATGCCTTCGGATAGGAATCCTGCAGCCAGTTGTGCAGGAACGGGAACGCCGCCTTGATGCCGAAGGCGATGAAGATGATCAGCGCGCCCGGCTGGTCGAGGCTGGTGAAGGCGGTGATCGAGAGGCTGCCGGTGGCGTTCCAGACATAGGCGATGCCCGCAAGCAGCAGGACGCCCGAAAGGATCTGGACGCCGAGATAGCGCATCGAGGCGAAGTAGGCAGCGCGGGTGCCGGCTTGCAGGATCAGGAAAACCGAGGTGACGGCGGTCAGTTCCCAGAACACGAACAGCGTGAGCAGGTCGCCGGAGAAGACCGCCGATACGGCGGCCCCGGCATAGGCGAGCGCCATACCGTCCTGGATACGGTTGTCCGTGTGCAGAGCATAGATGGCGTTGAGCAGTGCGGCGATCAGAAAGGCAAGGCCGAACAGGAAGCTGAGGCTGTCTACATGGTAGAAGGACAGCGTGATGCTGAGCGTTTCATGGGTCAGCAGGTCAACGCCGTGCGGGGTGCCGGACACCAGAAGGATGCCGAGGATCGGCGCCGCAATGGTGATCACCTGGCGAACGACGCGTCCACGGACGAACAGGGCCAGGAGGCCGGCGGCAATCAGCAGCCAGCCGGGGTTCAGGCCAGCAAGGAAAGCGGGCATCAGTGCTCTCCTCCGTGCGGGCCATGGCCGCCTCCGAGAGGCTTGCCCTCAAGGCCAGGGTCGATGTCGTCCGGCGGGCCGCCGGCATCGCCGTAATAGTTCTCGTCGCGGCGCAGCAGCCGGCCGAGCGGCCAGCCCATGAGCACGACGAAGGAGAAGGAGAGGAAACCCCAAAGGCCGAAGAAGCCGATGGATTCGGCAAAGTTGAAGTATTCGTGCCGGTCGATCACGAGATCGGCGAGCACGAGGATGATCGACAGGACTGCCAGCACCCAGAACAGGATGGCGCCGATGTTCTTCGTCTCGGTCCAGCCGAAAAGGACTTTCGACATCGGATGGATGCCCTCGTCATTGGTGCGGCTCATCGCGTTCACGGTCTCTACCGCGCGCTTGACGAAGCGGCCCGAGGTATCGCGGCCAGTTGGCGTTTCGTCGGTCATGGCAGGTCCGCCTCGATAAGTGTGCCGGGCGCCTCAAAGGCAGGCGCGAGGAAGTTGCTGATCGGGGTGATCATGAAGAACAGGAGAACGCACAGCGCCGCCGTAAAGGCCGGCGCGGCGACGGTGAGGGCGGGCGCCCCGCCCGGCCGCTTGAATTCCTTCGGCGGCTTGGTGCCCGGCAGCGGCATCAGCGCCAGGATCGGTATGGGCAGCAGGTAGGCAATGTTGAGCAGCGAGGAGATGACCAGCACAGCGAGCACCCAGTCCAAGCTGCCATCTACGGCGCCCTGCATCAGTTCGTATTTCGGCCAGGCGCCGGCCAGCGGCGGAATGCCGATGATCGACAGTGAGGCGACAAAGAAGGCGATGAAAACGATCGGCATCTTCCGGCCGAGGCCTTTCATGTCCGAGACGTTGGTCAGGCCCGTCGCGACATATATAGCGCCGGCGCACATGAAGAGGGTGATCTTGCCGGCGGCATGCGCAGCGATCTGCAGCGAGCCGCCCATCAGGCCGGCCTCGGTGGCGAGCAGGGCGCCGAGCGTAACATAGGCCAGCTGGGCAATGGTCGAATAAGCGAGCCGGGCTTTGAGATTGTCCTTGGTCATCGCAATCAGAGAGGCGAGGACAATGGTCACGCAGGCAACGATAATCAGGAAATCTGCCGAAGGCGTGGCGTTCATCAGGTCCACACCGAAGATGTAGACGGAAATCTTCATCACCGCGAACACGCCGGCCTTCACGACGGCCACAGCGTGCAGCAGCGCCGAGACAGGGGTCGGCGCAACCATCGCGTTAGGGAGCCAGAAGTGGAACGGCATCAGCGCCGCCTTGCCCAGACCGAAAACGAAGAGCAGCAGAAGCGCGCTGGCGACGACCGGCGAAATGGCAGCACCGGCAAGCAGGCCGCCATCGACGAAGTCGAGGTTCTGGCCGGCGAGCGCCCATGTCCACATCACGGCGGTAAGGAAGAATCCGATGGACGTGCCAAGCAGCGTGAGCAGGTAGATACGCGCGCCGCGCTGGGCGGCCGCGTCGCCCTTGTGCGCGACTAGCGGATAGGTCGACAGCGTGAGGACTTCGTAAAAGACGAAGAGCGTGAACAGGTTGCCAGACATCGCGACACCCATGGCGCCGCAGATGGCGAGGGCGAAGCAGATGTAGAAGCGCGTCTGGTTGCGCTCGCGGTTCCCGCGCATGTAGCCGATGGAATAGAACGAGTTCACGATCCACAGACCGCTGGCAACGACTGCAAAGAGCGCGCCGAGCGGTTCCAGCCTGAAGGCGAAGGCGAGGCCCGGCACCGCTTCACCGATGAAGAGTTCCGGGCGCTGGCCGGCCGAGACCATCATCGTCAGCTGCACCACCACCGCCAGCAGTGCGAAAGATCCGACGATCGTGACGCCTTCGCGCAGGTTCGGGAACTTGCCGAGCGCGGCGATGCCGGCCGCGATGATGAGCGGCAGGACCAGAGCGGCGGCGATCAGGAATTCCGGCGTCATGGGAACGCCTCCAGGCCGAGGGCAGCGATGGCGCCGTCACGGGCGAGACCCGCGGGGAAGTTGGCATCAATGCCGAAATAGATGTTGGCGAGCGCAAGGATCCAGAGCGGCACGAGTAGCATCAGCGGCGCCTCCTTCCGGGTCTTGCGGGGATTGGCGGGCGGCATGAAGAAGATCGATTGCAGTATCCTGCCGACATAGAGGACGGCGAGGAAGCTGGAGAACACCACCAGTAGCACCGCCCACCACCAACCGTGGTCGAACAGGGCATAGCCCAGCTGCAGCTTTGAGATGAAGCCCGCGGTCAGCGGCACGCCGATCAGCGAAAGGCCGGCAATGGCGAAAGCCGCCATGGTGAACGGCGCCGAGCGGCCGAGACCCGCGAAGTCGCGGATCGTAGTGCCTTTGTAGTTGATGCAGATGCCGGCGATCGCCATGAACAGAGCGCCCTTCATCAGGGCGTGGTTGAACAGGTGAAGCAGGCCTGCCGCCACACCGGCAGTGGTGGCGATCGAGATGCCGAGAATAATGTAGCCGACCTGCGCCACCGACGAGTAGGCGAGCATGCGGCGCACATCGGTCTGGAACACGGCCTGGAAAGAACAGATCACCATCGCCGCAATACCGAGCGGCGCCAGGATGAAGGTGAAGATCGCCTGTTCGAACGCGAAGTCCGGGTTGAAGATAGTGAAGAGCCAGCGGATCATCGCATAGAGCGCCACCTTGGTCGCGGTCGCGGCGAGGAACATCGTCACGAAGCTGGGGCTATAGGCATAGGCATTCGGCAGCCACTGGTGCAGCGGCCACATGGCGGCCTTCAGGCCAAGGCCGACAATGATGAACGCAAAGCCGACCTGGACCGAGCGGTTGCCGGAAAGCGCAGGCAGCTGGGTAGCGAGTTCGTTCATGTTGAGGGTGCCGGTGGCCGCATACAGGAAGCCGACGCCGATGATGTAGAAGCTGGCGCCGAGCGTGCCCATGATCAGGTAGTCGAACGCGGAAGTCAGGGCACGGCGGTCGCGCGAGGCGCCCATCGCTACAAGGGCATAAGTCGACAGCGAACTGATCTCGAGAAAGACGAAGAGGTTGAACGCGTCGCCGGTGGCGGTGACGCCGCAGAGGCCCGCAAAGCATAGGAGGAAAGCGCTGAGGAAAAGCGATATCTTCTGTTTCTGCACCTCCGCCGCGATGGTCGTCCAGGCGAAGATGGACGCGAGGAAGCCCATGCCGGTGACCAGCAGCAGGATCATCGCGTTCAGCGCATCGACGCGGAATTCGATGCCGATCACGTCCCAGTTACCGATCCAGTATTCGATGATGCCGCCGGGCGTGGACTGGACGGTGCCGAGCGTCAGCAGGGCGAAGTAGAACGAGGCGGCGGTGGCCACCATCGAGAGGATCCAGGACAGGCGGCCGCTGGGGCTGAGCGCCAGCATTGCCGCCATGATCAGCGGCACGACCGGAATCAATACGGGCGCATGATCGATCGCCCAGTCGGGGGCCGAGACAAGCAGGGATTCGAGGATCATGCCGCCGCCTCGTGCTGGTCTTTTTCGGCTTCCGCTTCCTGCGCAATCGCAGTCTCGATGTCGATCGCGCGAAGTTCGTCCGCTTCGATCGAGCCATAGGCTTCACGGATGCGCACGATCAGCGCCAGGCCGACCGACAGCGTGGCGACGCCGACGACGATAGCCGTCAGCATCAGGACGTGGGGCAGCGGATTGGAATAGGTATGGACGAGTTCGGCAAAGCGCTCACCGCCGGCAGCGACAAGCTGGGCATCAGGCGCAGCGGCAGTATAGCCGGCGCCGCCATAGGGCATGTCTTCTTTCAGGAGGATAGGAGCGGTGCCGCCGGTGACCTTGCTGAGCGTGACGTAGAACAGGCAGATCGTCGTCATGAACAGGGAGAGCCCGACGAGGCGCTTGATCAGGTTCTCCGAGGAGAACGCGATGAAGAGTCCGATCATCATCAAGCCGATGATCGCCCAGTAACCTGCGCGCTCAAGAATGAAGTCCCACATCTCTACCAGTCCTCGTCACGGATTTCGGCAACGCGCCCGGCCAATGCATAAAAGATCGTCGTAAGGGCGCCGGACACGGCAAACAATACGCCGACTTCGATGATGATGATGCCAGCATGCTGGCCATCGTGGCCGCCAGGGCCTTCGCCGAAGAGGGCCTGATATTCAAGATAGTGACCGCCCTTCAGCATCGCCCAGACGCCGACGCCGGCATAGACCATGACGCCAACAGCCGAGAGCGAGCGGGTGAACCAGGGCGGCACGGCGCGCATCGTGGCGGTGAGACCAAAGACGAGTGCGTTGAGGATAAGCGCCACCGCCAGCACAACACCCGCCTGGAAGGCGCCGCCGGCGCCGACTTCGCCGTGGAACTGCACGTAAAAGGCATAGATCACGATCAACGGGATCAGGCACTTCGCGATAACGCGCAGGATCATGTGATGATCACCCTTCATGTACCGTCTCCATCCTTGCGAACAGTGCCCGGAAGGGTTTCAGACTTAGGCGCACGGCGCAATGTGTCCGCGAGCGAGCGCTCACCGAAACCAAGCAGCAGCACCACCGCGAGCCCCGCAGTGAACACCACGGCGGTTTCGCCGAGGGTGTCGAAGCTGCGATAGCTCGCGAGCACAGAGGTGACAACGTTCGGTACGCCGGTATCGTACCAGTTGACCTGCAGGTAGGTCAGGCCGACGCCGGAATTGGCGGGCGATGCCGGGTCGCCAAGCGGGGGCAGATCGATCGTTGCATAGAGCAGCATGATGCCGGCCGCCGCGCAGACGATGAACGGCCCGATGCGCGAGAAAGGCTTTTCCGGCTTGGCTGTTCGGGCCGTCAGCAGCATTGCGCCGAGCAGGACGGCGGTGGACATGCCCGCGCCGACAGCCGCCTCGGTGAAGCCCACATCGACAGCATCGACCAGGATGTACCAGGCCGCGGAGACCAGCGAATAGACGCCCGACAGCATCACGATGGCAAACAGGCTACGCAGGCGGGCGATCGCGATGGCCACCACGAACAGGATGGCCAGCAACAGGATGTTGATGAGGGCGGTTCCGGTTCCGCCGAGTACGGCGTCGGTCAATGCCTGTCCTCCTCGTCTTCTTCATGGACGCTGCGGCCCATCGGTCCGATCTTCGGCTGAAGGCCGGCAGTGTGCGCTGCATTGACCAGCGCATGCGAGCTTGTGACGCTGGTCAGAAGCAGGAAACCCATGATGCAGAACACCTTGACGACAATGATCCAGTGCGGCGCCATAAGCGCCATACCTATCAGCACAAGACCAGCACCGGACGTATCGGTGATACTGGCAGCATGGATGCGGGTGTAGAAATCCGGGAAGCGCAGGACACCTATGGTGCCGACAATGCAGAGGATGGCGCCCAGCAGGCAGGCCGCGCCGCCGAGCGGGAAACGCACGATTTCCCAGGTGTTGCCGATGAGCGCGAAGAACTCAGCCATTGCTGTCACCTCCGCGCGCAGCTTGCTCAGGCCGGCGCGCCAGCGGCACCTGGAATGAGCGGTAGCGGAAGAACTTCAGGATCGCGATGGTCGCTACGAAATTGATCAGCGTGTAGAGGATGGCAATATCGAGGAAATCCGTACGGCCCATTACATACCCGAGCAGGCCGATCACCAGGACTGTTTTTGTGCCGAACGAATTGACCGCGAGGACCCGGTCATACAGCGTCGGCCCGAGAAGCGCGCGCACGAGAAGAAGGCACATCCCGAGCAGGACGGCGAACAGGGCGGCGAGTGTCATGCGGGCGTCTCCGCAGGATCGGCAGCGCGCGCGCAGCGGCGGTCCATTTCCTCGAACGCTTCCGGCTGCGTGTTCGCCTCATACAGCCCGTGCACGAGCAATTTGTCGCCTTCGATCTCAACCGTGACCGTGCCAGGCGTCATCGTGATCGAATTTGCAAAGGTGACCTTCGCCAGGTCGCTCTTGCAGATCGTCTTCAGCTTCACGAGGGATGGGCTGATGTCGAGCTCGGCCCGCAGGCAGGCCTTGATAATGACCCAGTTCGATTTGACGATTTCCCAGGCAAGCCATGGATAGTAGGCAAGCCATCCGAACAGCCGGACATAGGGTGCGCCCTCGCGGTCAATTATCTTAAGCCTGGCGCAAAGGATGAGCGTGATCGCAAACGAAAGAGCCGCGAAGCCGAGCATAAGCGGCTTGTAATGTCCGGAGTTGCCCATCCAGAATGCGAAAATCGCGAAGAAAGTAACAACTAAGTACGCCACCGCGCCCCTCTGCCCAGTTCAATTCCAATTGTGAACGCCTGACCTAATAGCCAGAGACGCGATTGGAAAGCCAGTTTCGCCGAAGTGCAGCCTAAATTCCGAAAACCAGCCTGGCTGTGCGCCGCGACGTGGAGTACTCCATTTCTTCATTCGCCGGGGTGCCCAAGTCCCTGACCTGGCGCAAGCGGCCCGATGAAAAGGCCGACGACAGCGACCAGTTCCAGTATCGCAGCGTCGTCTGGGCCTTGGCGACAGACAGCACTTCATAGGTTTCGGCGACGTTGGCGAACACCGGATTGAGCTGCCCGGGCGCGTCTTCGACGGGGCGGCGCAGCGCGGTCCACATCATCCTTACATGTTCGCGCTTCAGCCCGGTTGATTTGCAGAGCACCGCGAGGCCCTCACCGCCCGGATCGGAGAGTATCTTGGCGGCGGTGACGGGCTTGATGCCGGAGAGGTAGCCGATTTCCTGCGCCAGTTCCCCATCGATTCCGTTGGCGGCGGCCGCCGCGACGGCGCTTTCAAGGCTGTCATACGGGCTGCGCTCGATGGCGGCGCGGTTGCGTTGGCGACGCTCGATCAGTTGCAAGGCCTTGCGGCTGACCGGGTCGGACCAGCCCTCGGCGGCCGCCATTTCAAAGACATCCCGGCAGATCGCAATCATTTCGGACCGTTCCGAAGCGTGACGGGTCAATATTTTCCGGCGGGTCGCACTGTCGGCCCACCAGAAAATCGCCATGGCATGCGAAGCGCGCAGTTCAATCCGTTCGGCGAGCAGCGGGCACAGGGACGGTTCGGCACGCGACAGTGCGATCAGCCGATCGAACGTCGTTTCGGCCAGCGGGGCGTTCCGGTTCGCCAGCAGCTCGCGCACGATATGCGGTTCGCCAACCTGGACGAGGCTCGCAGTGACGGTGACACAGAGGTCGCGGCGGCGCGCGATGACGCAGCGGTGCTCGGCGGTGCTGTTCTGGATGATCTCGACGAGGTCGCAGGCATCGAACGCGTCGCTTTCCTCCAGCAATGGCCGGGCCACTGAAAAGGCGCACTGGGCGAGATAGCGCAGGACACGGCGCGGCGCGTCGCGGCAGACAGCGAGGCGCGAGGCGCAGAGATAGCGTTCGCGGTCCGTGACGTGCAGCAGCATGTCGAGGAGGATATCCCCCGCCATCGCACGGTCCTGCGACGGGATGCGGGACCCCGGCATGGCAACGACGTCGATCAGACGCTTCACCAGGGCATCTTGAGCCGCGCTTTGCGGCCTGGGAGCAGATGACTGAGACGTTTCGCTCATGTGGACAGGCCCGCCGTAACCCACGGAATCTCGCAGCCAACAGTTAACGAGACGTGGACCTGCCTTAATTTTCGGGTGTTTCTCTGTCGGTCAGAACCGGTTCCGGTTTCCGGGATGCACCACCAGAAGGAGCAAGGCGAGGGCGAGGAAGGTCACGTAGATGAGAAAATGGGTTCCCCCGTCAGTGCCGCCCTCCGGCAGGGCGATCTCCCGGTCCATCCAGGGCGACAGGTGGAGCGCCACGCCGGCGCCGAGGGTGATGACGGACAAGGCCGCCCCGAACCGGCGGCTCAGAGGAATCAGCAGCAACAACGCCACAAGCAGCTCGATGATGGCCGACACAAACCGGCCTGCCGGCTCGAAAATGGTGACGCCGGAGCCTTCGGCGAGGGCCGCAAACAGAAGGTTTTCGCCCGGCGGATCGAACAGTTTCACGTAACCCGGCACGGGGTCCGGCCAGGGGTGGAGCGTGATGTGCAAGAAAAAAACGGCAAGGCCAATGGCCAGCAGCCAGCTGGCAACAAGTCGAAATGCGCTCATGCGAGGAGCCTCCTCGGACGCCCGTACCGGTAAGAGAGCCTAGCGGCAGGCCAGTTCCAGCGCAACCACAAGGACTGTTCAGCACTGATTCCCCAACGGGGGCTGGCCCCTTTCCTTGACGGGCCGGCGTACCTATTGTCCCGGCGCACTGGCGGGAGCGTACCTTGATGAACGGCGACATCGACAAGATTGTCGACGAAATGGCCGAACGGGCCTCAGAAAGCGTGACCTCACCCGTCAGCGGCCTGAGCGAAGCGCTCGGCGCCGGCGCGAGCTTCATCGTCAGCGCAACGCACTGGCGGGCCAGGCGCCTGCGCCGCGGCGTGAAGATCGAACTGCCGGCCTATCTTGCCGTCCAGTGCAGCTGGTTCATGGCTTTCGGCCTGCAACTGGTGCTGTTTCCCTACCTGATCACGGGACGCGATCACCTCCACCTTGACGGCCTGGCGCTGGGCCTGGCCAACATGGCGCTGTCCCTGCCCTCGGTGATCTTCCTGCTGATTGGCGGTGTGGTGGCGGAACGCGCCGATGGACGGCGCCTTCTGATCCTCCTTCACCTTCTGGCGGGCGTACCCGCCATGTTCCTCGCCTTCGCGATCGCGCGCGGCCAGCTCACCTATCCGGCGATGATCCTTTACGCCCTCGCCATTGGCACCATCGGCGCGTTCATGATGCCGGCGCGTGATTCCATCGTGAACGAAGTTGTCTCGCGCCGCAGCCGGGTTGGATCCGGCGTGACCCTTCAGCTCGGGGTCACGCTGGCCACGATGGCGCAGTTCCTCGCACAGATCGCGGGCCTCATCCTGGCAGGCTATGCCGACAAGGCCACAAAGATGCCCGCCTGGCTGGGCGGGTTCAGCATCGGGCCGATTTCCGCCGAAACACTGCTCATTGCGCAGGGCGCGGCCCTGGCGAGCGGGGCGGGCTTTGCCCTGATGCTGGCGCGCGGCCGCCCGGTCAAATCCAGCGGCAAGGGCGTCGGCTCGACCCTGAGCGCGATTCTCGACGGTCTTCGCGCCGTGCAGGCCGACCCCAAGCTGTGGGCCATGACAACTCTGATGTTCGGGGTTGGCGTGTTCGTCATCGGCTCCTTCCTGGTGGTGCTGCCAATCATCAACCGGGACGTCTACCAATTCGGCTCGTCCGGCATCCGGGACATGTTCGTGACCTTCTGGATGGGCGCCTTTGTCTCCTCCGCCGTGCTGGCGGTGTTCAAGCGGATCAAGCGGCAGGGCCGCCTGCTGCTGGTTGCCCAGTTCGTCGCCTCGGCCAGCATCCTGATGATGATGGGCACCGTGCCGCACTGGATGTTCCTCGGCATCGTGTTCGTCTGGGGCCTGGCCGCCGGCATCTCGATCGCGATGAGCCGCTCGATCGTGCAGGACTCGGCGCCAAAGGAAAAACTGGCACGCGTGCTGTCGATCTACCAGCTCGGATTCATGGCAGGCGCCCCGTTCGGCGCCGCACTGATGGGCGCGCTGGTGGACTGGTTCGGGCCGCAGAAGATTGCTGTCGTGCCGGCCGGCGGGATGATCCTGCTGATCGTCTGGATGGTGTTTTTTACACCGGTCTGGAACATGAAAGGCACAGCCTGGGTGGCTCATCACGAGGGCCGGAAACAGCCGGGATGACAATCCCTGCAATCTCGCCTAGCGCTTGATCCCATGAGCTTTCTGCCCCGCGCAACCGTGCTGACGTCCAACATCGTGGACAACTGGCGCACCCTTGATGCCCTGCATCCGGGGGCGACGACCGCGGCCGTCGTGAAGGCGGATGCCTACGGGCTCGGCGCCGCCAGGATTGGCAAGGCGCTGAAGACCGCCGGCTGCCAGACCTTTTTCGTCGCCTACCTCGATGAGGGCATGGCCTTGCGCAAGGCGGTCGGCAGAGGCCCGCGCATCTTCGTGCTGAACGGCCCGGTGCGCGGGGAACTCGCGGCCTACCGGGACGGCGAACTCACCGCCGTCCTCTCCAGCGAGCTGCACGTGAAGCTGTGGTCGACCGCGCCGCGCGCCACCTGCGCCATCCATGTCGATACCGGTATGAACCGGCTGGGCATGAGCCCCGCGCTGATCGACACCGAGGCGACCGCGATCCGCCGCCTCGCCCCGGTTCTCGTGATGAGCCATCTTGCCTGCGCCGACGAGCCGCAAAACCCGATGAACCTGGAACAGCGACGGGCCTTCCAGGATGTCGCGGACGCCTTTCCGGACACTCCGGCAAGTCTTGCGAACTCGTCCGGCTGCTTTCTCGGCAAGAGTTACGGCTTCGACCTGACCCGTCCGGGCCTCGCGCTCTACGGCGGCACCACGCCGCCCGCGAACGTCCAGCTGAAAACAGGCGTCATCCTGGAAGCGACCATCATCAATGTTTTCAAGGGCGCCAGGGACACCACGGTCGGCTATGGCGCGACCTGTCCGCTGACCGAGGACCGCCTGCTGGCGACCTGCGCGATCGGCTATGCCGACGGCCTTATGCGAAGCGGCTCCGGCAGGCTGAAAGGCTGGGTGGACGGCGTTGCCTGCCCGGTTGCCGGGCGTATCTCGATGGATCTGGTGACCCTTGACATCACGGACGGCCCTAAAGCGATAAAGCCCGGCGCACGTGTTGAATTCCTCGGAGAGCACGCCAAACTTGAAGCGCAGGCAGCGGCCTGCGGCACCCTCGGCTATGAGCTGCTGACAGGGCTTGGGCCCCGCGTGCAACGCAACTATCGCTGAGGCCGATCATGGCGAACCCCTTGCAACTTGTCGGCCGCATCACACTGGGCCTTTTAGCGGAAATCGGACGGCTGGCCGTGTTTGCGGGCCGCGTGAAGATCGCGGCGATCACTCCGCGCTGGTATGGCGGGGAAATCCTGCGCCAGATGGTGCGGATCGGTTTCTATTCCCTGCCCGTTGTCGGCCTCGCCGCCGTGTTCATCGGCGCGGCGCTGGCGCTCAACATCTACGAAGGCGGCAGCCGCTACGGCGCCGAGCAGTTCGTGCCCAACATCGTGGTGCTGGGCATCTCGCGCGAGCTCGGCGCTGTGATCACCGGCCTGATGCTGGCCGGCCGGGTCTCCGCCGGCATCGCCGCCGAGATCGGCGCGATGCGGGTGACCGAACAGATCGACGCGCTCGAGACGCTATCGGCCTCGCGCTACCGTTATCTCTATGCCCCGCGCTTCATAGCGGCCCTCGCGACCCTGCCGCTGCTGGTGAT